>NZ_JBEBVH010000003.1:0-45440 GCF_040392825.1 Pseudopedobacter sp. | reverse complement strand
TCGCCATCTCTTATCCAAAGATAGCTTTACTTTTTCTAATGTACAAACGTTTGTACATATGAATAAAGTTAGTTTTTAGAAAGAAATAAAAAAGGCATCAAACTGATGCCTTTTCTTAAATATATTTATACGTCTTTATCTTAAGCAATAACTTTAGAAACAAGATCTGCAGCCTCTTTTAATAATATAGCAGAATAAACTTTCAACCCGGATTCGTCAATTAATTTTTTAGCTTCTTCTGCATTTGTACCTTGCAAACGTACAATAATCGGAACTTTAATGTCTCCAATTTCCTGGTAAGCATCAATTACACCTTGTGCAACCCTGTCACAACGAACAATACCGCCGAAGATGTTAATTAAAATAGCTTTAACGTTAGGATCTTTTAATATAATATTGAAAGCTGCTTTTACAGTTTGTGCATTGGCAGTACCACCAACATCCAGGAAGTTAGCAGGATCGCCACCAGCTAATTTAATGATATCCATTGTCGCCATTGCTAAACCAGCGCCATTTACCATACAACCAACGTTACCATCTAATTTAACGTAGTTTAAGTTAGATTCACCAGCTTCAACTTCTGTTGGATCTTCTTCTGTAATATCACGCATAGCAGCGATGTCTGGATGACGGTATAAAGCGTTTTCATCTAAATTCACTTTAGCATCCACAGCTAGTATTTTGTCATCAGAAGTTTTTAAAACAGGGTTGATCTCGAACATCGAGGCATCAATAGAATCGTAAGCTTTATAAAGAGCTGTGATGAATTTCACCATCTCTTTAAAAGAATTTCCGGAAGTACCTAAGTTGAAAGCAATTTTTCTGGCCTGGAAAGCTTGCAGACCAACTTTTGGATCAATTTCTTCTTTGAAAATTAAGTGCGGAGTTTTTTCTGCTACTTCTTCAATATCCATTCCGCCTTCAGTAGAATACATAATGATGTTTCTACCTGTAGATCTGTTTAAAAGTACAGATATATAGAATTCTTTTGTTTCAGACTCTCCCGGATAGTAAACATCCTGAGCGATTAAAACTTTATTTACTTTTTTACCTTCAGGTCCAGTTTGAGGGGTAACCAATTGCATACCGATGATATCAGAAGCTCTCTGTTTTACCTCTTCCAAATTTTTAGCTAATTTAACACCACCGCCTTTTCCACGTCCACCAGCGTGAATTTGAGCCTTTACAACAACCCAATCAGATCCGAAATCCTCTTTCATTTTTTTGGCTGCTTCTACAGCTTCTTCCGGAGTATCTGCTACAATACCTTCCTGAACGCGTACACCAAAACTTTTTAATATTTGTTTACCTTGATATTCGTGAATGTTCATCTTATTAAAAATTTGCTGTGAAATTACAAATACCTCGCTATAAAAGAAACCGAAATGCCAATTATTTTGAAATTTTGTCATTAATATGAAATAGTTACAGGTAAAAGACATACAATGAATAGCGATAATTTATAGCTTTGTAATATGCTTAAAGCTCAATCTATAACGAAAAAATTTGGGGAATTACAAATATTGAAAGGCGTAGACTTATCTGTAAATAAGGGTGAAGTAGTGAGTGTTGTTGGTGCATCTGGAGCTGGAAAAAGTACACTATTGCATATTATAGGAACTTTGGATAAACCAAATTCCGGTAATTTGTTAATTAATAATACAGATGTTAACCGGTTAAGCGCCCGAGAATTAAGCCAGTTTAGGAATAAAAACATCGGGTTTATTTTTCAGTTTCATCATTTATTACCCGAATTTACTGCTTTGGAAAATATCTGTATCCCAGCGTTTATAGCTAAAATGAAAAAAGGTGATGCGGAGAAAAGAGCTATGGAATTGTTGGATATTTTGGGACTGCTTCACCGAAAAAATCATAAACCTAATGAAATGTCTGGGGGAGAACAACAAAGGATTGCAGTTGCCAGGGCCTTAGTTAATAACCCAGCATTGGTTTTGGCAGATGAGCCTTCTGGTAATCTGGACTCTAATAACGCCAGAGAACTGCATCAGCTCTTTTTTGATTTAAGAGATCAGTTTAGCCAAACGTTCGTTATCGTTACCCACAATGAAGAGTTAGCAGATATGGCGGATAGAAAAATTACCATGAAAGACGGACTTATTTTTTCTTAATTAGATTTTGAAGACAATTTTAATAACTGCTGGCAGCCATGCGAAAGCGTGTTTGTTAAGTCACTTTATAGGAGAGGGAGCTAACTTAATTTTCGGCGATAAAAATAATATAGCTTTTAAAATTCCAGATGAAAATAGCGCATCGTTTGCTCATGAGCTGTTAAGTCTTTGTTTGAGTAACCATATTTCTCATGTTATTCCTTTAAAAGAAAAAGAGGTTGTGGCTTTAGCCGAAGCTAAAATCTTATTTGAAGAATATGAAATTCAGGTTTTAATTCCGGATTTAAATCAATTGAAGCTTCTGGGAGATATTTCAGAAGATGAATTTGTACCTTTTTTAACGGTTAAGAATTTAGAAGATTTTTCTAAAAGTTTATTGGAAATGGGATATCCGAATCAATCTGTGGCTATTGGTAGTCTCAATGGGAAAGGTAACCTGATAAAAATAGACGATTCTTGTACTGAAAAGGTAAATATATGGGACTTGCCTTTAAAAGCGTCATTTATTCAGATTAATAAGTTGCTAAAGAGTAATCAATTCGACGGTATAAAAATTTATCGTTTAGAAGGAGACTCTATTTTTAATATTGATGTATTTAGTGAAGGCGAGTCAATTTATAGCTATCAACAAATAGGCGATGAATTAAGAAAGCTTATAGGAAATATATTCAAGAAGGAAAAATTATACGGATTTTATGAAGTCACTATTAATGGAAATCAGATTGTAAGGATTAAAAATCAGGTTGTATGATAAAATATAGTGATTTAGAAGCCGAAAAAAAGGCTGTTATTTTAGAACTGGATGATGTCTTATTTCCAAAGAAAGATTATGACCTGCAAGTCTTTTATCTGTTTGCCAATTTTATGGAGTACGTAGAACAGTTTCCGCCAGCTCAGGATATGATTAACTTCATGAGTAAAAGATATGAAGTGCATGGCAAAGACAACATGTTTGATGAGGTGAGTTTGACTTTTGGTATAGATGTCAAATATAAAGAGAATTACAACAGGCTATATGAAAATGCTAAATTGCCATTAAAACTTTTGCTTTATAAAGAAATATTGAAATTTATGCAGGAGCTGGTTGTTGATAGAAAGCAAATATTTATCTTTACCCGAGGTGATGCTAAAATTCAATTCAATAAAATTACCCAAATGGAATGGAACGGACTGGAAAAGTATCTGAAAGTTTATTATTTGGAAGAGTTTGAGAACAATTTCTGTAAAGCCCTGGATACATTATTGCAGCAAAACAAATTGGATAAAAAAGATATAACATTTATAGGCAGACTGTCAGATCAAGAAGATGCTCATATATCTGGTTTAAGTTTTGTGAGTGTTAATAATTAATAGGTCCAAAATACGTTTAACAAAATATTTATATTAATATGTGCAATAGACTATGCTTAAAGAGCTTAATCTGTTTTTTCTTCTTGCTGAGCATATTGTCTTGCAAAAAGGATAAAGTAGATCCTGATAAGCCGAAAGAAAATGCAAATAGAACAGAACTAACAAAAGATTCTATTTTTCTATATGCGAAGGAGGTATACCTTTGGAATACTGCTTTACCTAGTTATGCGGTATTTAATCCACGCTCTTTTACAAAATATGGAGATGAGTTTGAGAATTACCAGGATGAACTGTTAAAAATAACCAGGTATACAGATAATGAACGCTGGTATAGCAGTGGAGGTGTTTTATATGATGATCCAAAATATTCTTATATAGAGGAAGCGCAGAATAACGGTGTAATTGCAAGGTTTAATGGCGAAAAATCTTATGTAGAACTAGACGGATGGGGGGACGATATTGGTTTGGGTTTAGCATATATAGGTTCGAATAATAACTATTACATTTTTGTCAAATATGTAAATCCGGGATCGCCAGCAGCAGCGCAGAAAATAAAAAGAGGATCAATTATTACAAAGGTTAATGGAAGAAGTTATGGTTCTAATTTTGATGCAGAAATTGACGATTTTTTAGATGCAACAGATGCTGCTTCTGTTACATTAACATTATACCCACCGTCTTCTTCAGTAAGTCAGAATGTATCTTTAAACAAAGTGCGGTATAAAAGTTCTCCAATATTCAAGGATACGGTATATGTAAGAAATGCAGATAATATAGGATATTTAGCTTATGCCCGTTTTTCTGAAAAAGATGATTCGGAACCTGCATAAGATGAAGTCTTCGAAAGGTTTGCTTCTAAAAATGTAAATAAGCTCATTGTTGATTTAAGGTATAATGGAGGCGGTTATGTTTCGTCTGCAGAAAAATTGATCAATCTGATAATTCCTTATGAATATAACGGACAATTACTGTTCACAGAGAAATATAACGAAACCATGCGGACGGGGAAAGCCACTATATTGAAAAATCAGTTTTATACAGTTGGCGGAGTGAAGAAATCGTATTATGGAAGTTATACCAATATAAAAGCTAATGCTAATAAGAGTGCTTCCGGCTATTTAACAAATATTAGAAAAGTTGTTTTTATAGTTAGTGGTGGAACTGCTTCGGCAAGTGAGCTTACTATTAATGCTTTAAAACCTTATATAGATGTGAAATTAGTAGGAGAAAAAACCTATGGTAAGCCAGTTGGTTTCTTCCCTATAAGAATTGATAAATATGATGTTTATTATTCTATGTTTGAATCTTTTAATTCACGAGATGAAGGTGGTTATTACAATGGAATGTCGGTAGATAAAGCCGTAAGTGATTATCCATACAATAAAGAATTGGGGGATCCTGCAGAATCTAATACAGCAGCAGCTATTGATTATTTAATGAACGGCTCTTTTTCTGCAAGTGTCCAGAGCAGGAGCGGGGCTGGCGAGGCAACTATTCTAAGCAATCCGAGATCGCTTAATAAAGACGGATTTAAAGGCATGATTGAGCAGCCGGAACGTATCTTTAAGTAAAAATGACAATAAAATCGTAGTTCTTTTATTTGTGTTTTTGGCATTATTTTCTATATTTAATGTAAGTACATAGTTTATTTACGGTATAAAATTTAGAGTATGATGATAGCAGATTTAATCCCGAAAGAAGAAATTACGAATTATAAAATCATTAATGCTCCGCAAGATCACTCTACAGAGCTAAGAGATAAGTTAGAAGGCGCTTTAAGATTGGGAAATACTTTTAAGTCCAAAGCCAATATTGTTTTTAATACAACCAGTGGACCAAAACGGGTAGAAACAACTATCTGGAATGTAACTCCGGATTATCTTGAATTAAAAGGAGGCGTTTTGATTTCTACCCATAGTTTGTTAGAAATAGACTACTAAACTTATTCGTATTGAATTAAATAAGGGGAAGATTGCTGTCTTCCCCTTATTTTTTTAATTATCTTTTACTTTAGGCTTTCTGGCCCATTGATATTTATCCAGATCGAACTCAGAAAAATCAGGTTTAAAAGTATCTGTTCTGCTGATGTTCATTAAGATTTCGTAGCTTTCCGGATACGGTTGCTGTAATAATGAAGCTTTAGCAATATATGGATAGCTTTCTACATAAGTTTGAATATGGTTAGGAGACACGCGTCTGTGTATATGTACGCGATGCATTTTACTTGGATGCGGAACTCCGGCAGCAGCCATTAATTCGCATGCACTTTTTACAGTTTCTTTATGGAAATTTGCCACCCTTTTGTTTTTCTCTGCGACTACCAACCCTTTTCTTAATTCGGGATCTTGAGTAGCAACACCCGTTGGACAGGTATTGGAGTTACATTCCAAAGCCTGGATACAGCCTAAAGCAATCATCATTCCTCTGGCACTATTACACAGGTCTGCGCCAAGTGCAAAGTTCTTAACCAGATCAAATCCCGTTACAACTCTTCCCGAGGCAATAATTTTAATATGTTTCTTTAAATCAAATCCGGTTAATGTATCATATACAAAAGCTAATCCATCACGTAGAGGCATACCAACGGAATTGGAAAATTCCAAAGGAGCTGCACCTGTACCGCCTTCTCCACCATCTACCGTAATAAAATCGGGATAGATATTGGTCTCTATCATAGCTTTACATATAGATACAAACTCATTTTTGTGACCAACACACAGTTTAAAACCAATTGGTTTTCCCTTTGATAAATCTCTCAATTGTTTAATGAAATAAAGTAATTCTAACGGTGTAGAAAAAGCCTTATGGTAAGGAGGAGAGTCTACATCTTTACCTATTTCTAC
The DNA here is from genome assembly GCF_040392825.1 of Pseudopedobacter sp. Taxonomy (NCBI): domain Bacteria; kingdom Pseudomonadati; phylum Bacteroidota; class Sphingobacteriia; order Sphingobacteriales; family Sphingobacteriaceae; genus Pseudopedobacter; species Pseudopedobacter sp. The sequence goes on along the minus strand of NZ_JBEBVH010000003.1, from coordinate 39,118 downwards.
GCCACGTATTCTGGCAATTTCAGCAGTTACTTTTGCACCAGGTAACATTCCTCCATGTCCGGGCTTTGCCCCCTGAGAAAGTTTTACCTCTATCATTTTAATATTCGGAAGAGACACACGCTCTTCAAAACGTTTAGGGTCAAAATTTCCATCGGCGGCCCTGCATCCGAAATAACCTGTTCCCAATTGCCAGATTAGATCTCCTCCGCCATTAAGATGGTAATCACTTACGCCACCTTCTCCTGTGTTATGAGCAAATCCACCCATTTTTGCTCCTTCACTTAAAGCTAAAATGGCATTGGAGCTCAGAGAGCCATAGCTCATTGCCGAAATATTGAATATACTTGCCTCATAAGGCTTCAGGCAGTCTGGTCCGCCAATTAATACTCTCGGACTTTTATCAACTTTAGAAAAATCCAGTGCATTGATACTGTGATTTAACCATTCGTAATTGTCGTCGTATACATTTAACTGAGTCCCGAAAGGAGTAGTATCTAATTCTTTCTTTGCCCGCTGATAAATGACACTTCTGTGTATTCTGTTAAAGGGTCTCCCATCGGTGTCGTTTTCAACAAAATATTGATAGACTTTAGGTCCCATGCCTTCTAATACATAGCGCAATCTTCCAAACAGGGGGAAATTTCTACGTATAGCATGTTTTTTTTGAATTAAATCCTGAATACCTAAAAAAAATAATGGAATGATGATGATGTAACTCCATAAAATACCGGGAGCATAAAAACTAATGGCAAAAACCAATAATATGATGATTGTAAAAGACCATATGAAAGTTTGTCTCATAAAGTACAGATTTTAATGTGAACAAATAATCTTAAGATACGATTTTTAGGATGCTTATAAAAATATCCAATAATAAAAAAGCCTTTCTTATTTTAATAAGAAAGACCTTGGTATATTTTTGTTTATTGTGTTTACAACGCTTCTGAAACCACTTCTTTAACTTCAGGAACCATTCTTTGTAATAAGCTTTGGATACCAGATTTCAAAGTAATGGTAGAAGAAGGGCATCCGCTGCAAGAGCCTCTTAGTTCTACAGTTACTACACCGTCTTCAAAAGATTTATAGGCAATTGCACCACCATCCTGTTCAACGGCAGGTTTTACATAATCATGAAGAATTTGCTGGATTTTTATTTCTACGTCGCTACCTTCAAAATTAACGGCCTCATCTGCTTTAGCTGCCTGTACGGAGTATTCCGATTCTACAGCTCCCTTTACAAACTCTTTTAAAATAGGTTCGATATCTGTCCATTCAGCATCTTCCGATTTTGTGATAGTCACAAAGTTACTCGCAAAGAAAACCCCGTTTACAAAACTAAATTTATAAAGTTCCGATGCAAATCTGGATTCATTGGCACTTTCCTTTGTCGGATAATCAACACTTCCATTAATCAACAACTTATTTACAATGAATTTCATTGTATTTGGATTTGGAGTTGATTCGGTATATACTGTTATATTCATAACTTTCAAGATTTAATAGAACAAAGGTAATAAGCAAACAAATGCAAAAACATATTTTGCATTTGTTTTTACTAATATATGACTTTAAAAAATACCGGTGTAATTGCCTGGTGTAATTACTCTTAATTCGGCTTTTACAGCTTCAGAAATATCAAGAGTATCTACGAATTCTGCAATTGTTTTGGCATTTATTCCTTCGTTTGTACGCGTTAATGCTTTTAATGCTTCGTACGGATTAGGGTAGTTTTCCCTTCTAAGAATTGTCTGGATTGCTTCTGCAACAACTGCCCAGTTGTCTTCTAAGTCTTGAGAAATGGCTGCTTCATTTAGTAACAACTTGTTTAAACCTCTTACGCTCGATTTAATAGCAATTAATGTGTGAGCCAAAGGAACCCCTATATTTCTTAAAACAGTAGAATCCGTCAGGTCTCTCTGTAATCTGCTTACCGGAAGCTTGGCCGACAAATGTTCAAATAAGGCGTTTGCAATACCAATATTACCTTCAGAATTTTCGAAATCTATAGGGTTAACTTTGTGTGGCATTGCCGAAGAACCAACTTCGCCAGCTTTGATTTTCTGTTTGAAGTAGTTCATAGAGATATATGTCCACATGTCTCTATCTAAGTCCAGAATAATACTATTAATTCTCTTTAAAGCATCAAAAAGCGCAGCAATATTATCATAATGCTCAATTTGTGTGGTGTATTGCGAGCGACTTAGGCCTAATTGTTCGTTAACAAACTTATTTCCGAAATCTTGCCAGCCAATATTTCCATAAGCTACATGATGTGCATTGAAATTACCCGTTGCACCGCCAAATTTTGCAGAGAATGGAATAGTTTTCAATTGTTCGAATTGTTTTTCCAGACGTTCTACAAAAACCAGTATTTCTTTCCCCAATTTAGTGGGAGAAGCCGGCTGCCCGTGTGTATGAGCTAACAAAGGGATATTTTTCCACTCGCTAGCCAAACCTTTCAATAAGTCTATTAAAGCTTGAATTTCGGGATTAATTACTTTCTCCAATCCTGCTTTTAATGAGTAAGGAATAGCTGTGTTGTTGACATCTTGCGAAGTCAAACCAAAATGAATGAACTCTTTGTATTTCTCTAGTCCCAATTCATCAAACCTGTTTTTGATAAAATATTCTACCGCTTTAACATCGTGATTAGTAGTCTTTTCTATTTCTTTTACTTCTAAAATATATGCTTCTTTGAAGTCTTTGTAAATTTCCCTTAAGGCTTCAAATTTTTCATGATCAAAATCTGCTAACTGAGGAAGAGGAATTTGGCATAATGCGATAAAGTATTCGATTTCTACGAATACTCTATATTTTATCAGACCAGCTTCTGAAAAAAACTCTCCTAAAGATTTTGTTGTATTGTAATATCTCCCGTCAACAGGAGAAACAGCATATAGTGAAGATAAACTCATGATGAAATTTTTTGCAAAAGTACGAATTTTTTATTTTTCGATATGAGATTCGAGATGTAATATAGGAACTTGTTCCGTAAATTAGTGTTCCTCTGCGTATTCTCCTAAGCCTTAACCTATGCTTTTAATTTTTATATGGATTTTCTTCCGCTGATTGCAATTCTATTCCATGCATTAATAGTTACTACTGCCATAATGATCTGAGCGATATAGTTTTTGTCAAAAAAAGTTTCTGCTTGTTTGTAGGTTTCGTCCGAAAGTCCATTTTTGTGAATTAACGTAATTTCTTCAGTCATTGATAAAATAACTTTTTCTTCTTGTGTAAAAAGCTCGGTTTCTTTCCAGGCATTAAGCAGAAAAATTCGTTGATTTGTCTCGCCCTGTTTTAAAGCACTTGATGTATGCATATTGATACAGAACGCACATCCGTTGATTTGTGAGGCCCGTATTTTTATTAATTCCAAATGTGTTTTTGTAAGTTGCGAATTTTGTAAATAATTCTCTAGAGCTAACATATGCTTATACGCATTAGGCTCGAGTTCCTGAATATCGATTCTGTTTTCCATTTTTTTTATTTTTATTTCAACAAAAATAGAAGCTTATTAGCAGGAAAATCTTAAACTGGTTTAAGAACGTTTTTTACTTTTAATTTCGCTTAAATATTCAGGGGTCATATTAAGGTAAGAAGCCAATAAATGTTGAGGGATTCTTTGGGAAAACGTTGGGAAGTTGTCGTTAAAGTGATGATAGAATTCTTCTCTTGAAAAATCAAAAAGATATTTAGTGCGGAGTTGTGATGCTGAATAAGCCCGTTGATAAATAAGTCTGAAATAGCGTTCGAGTTTTGGGTATTGCAAGAGTAACTTCTCCTGGTTTTGAAAACTAATTATTAAAACTTCGGTTTGTTCCACAGCTTGTGTGGTAAAGTCGGTTATGGCCTGATTTTCGAATGCGAAATAATCTGTTAGCCACCAATTTTCAATAGCGAATTGTGTGGTTTGCTCTATACCTTTATTATTAACAAAAAAGAGCCTTAAGCATCCATTCAATACAAAGAAATGGAATTTACATCTTGTACCAGATTCGATTAAATTCTCTTTTTTTGCAAAAGTTTTCTCTTGAAAAAAATCTAATATTCCATTTTCATCTATTGGGTCTATTTCTATGAACTTTCTGAAATGTTCTATGATTTTTTTAGACATTGCTTTCGAAATTAAAATGCTGTTTTGGCAATTGTTGTTAAGAGCTATAAATAAATTAGAGGTTGTCAGATCTCGGATAAAATACCTTCTCTTAGAGAATAAGAACAAGAATAAATTTGGTTTATCCCGGTTTTATCTAAAATAAATTTTATCAATAGGGAGGCCATTAAGATCATATCAATACGTAAAGGGATAAGTCCTGGCATATGAGTCCGTTGTTCATGAGTAGATCTGATAATTCTGAGCAACAATGCTGTTAATTGCTGCTTTTGAAATTTATAGTTAATGTGTTCCGGGTGTTCAGCGTCAGATATCAATATCATATCCCTGAATGAATCGAAAGAGCCGGCAGTTCCGATCAATGTGTACGGCTTGTATTGTTCATAAGCTTCAAAGAAATCGGCCAAGATCTGGTCGAGATGTGTGTTTAACGCATAGGTGTCTTCCGATGAAATCGGATCACTTTTATGAAAGTCTGCAAGTAATCTGGCGGCACCTATTCTGTAACTTTCTTTCCAAAAAATCTGCGATTGATTGGCAATAATCAATTCGGTACTTCCACCACCAATATCGATAATTAAGACCTTTTCATCTGTAAGAATACCGGCGGCCTTAGCACCTTTATAAATATATTCTGCTTCTTGTTGACCTGTAATAATATCGATTTTAATTTGTGTAAGCTGATAAATATCTTCTATAAAATCAGAGCCGTTATTGGCATCTCTAATGGCTGCAGTTGCCGTAGCTTTTACTTCTTTTACAGGAAATTGATCAATAATTTTTTTGAAATCTTTTAAAGCTTCCAAACCTCTGTGATATGCAAGCGGAATAATTTCACCTCTGCTAATACCCCCGCCTTCTCCTAATTTAACAGGAATAGTCTTTTTGTAGGTAATTTCTAATTTTCCATTTACCGCTTCACCAATTAATAGGTGAAAGGTATTTGTTCCCATATCTATTGCTGCTTTCATGTTTTTAGTTTATTAGTCATTAGCTGAAACAGTCATTAGCAGCGGTTATGCAAAGAAAACCTCATACGTCGCTCTTAGGACTACTCCAGCAGAGTCATTAGCCTTTATATGTAAACCATTTTATGAGTTCTCTATAGCTTACTTTCTTGCCGTACATTAATATTCCCACCCTGTAAATTCTGGAAGCAATCCATGTGGTTAGTACAAATCCGGCTACTAACAGAAACATGGATAATGCCAGCTCCCATCCCGGTACACCAAAAGGAACACGTATCATCATTGCAATAGGAGATGTTAACGGGATTATTGATAACCAAAAAGATAAAGAGCTATCGGGATTGTTTACAATTACATTCATGCCCACAATAAAAGTGAAAATGAGAGGCAAGGTTATTGGAAACATAAATTGTTGTGTTTCGGTTTCGTTGTCTACAGCCGATCCAACAGCGGCAAACAACGCGCTATATATCAAATAGCCTCCAAGGAAATAAAATATAAAAGTACCTAACACATAAGGAAAATTGATAGTGTTTGCAGCCTTTAAAAATTCCTGGGTAGGAGAGTCTGTTGTACTTTGTTTTGTACTGGTATCCTGATTGATTACATTTTCTTTTTTGTTAGATAGATCCAGCGAAAAGAATCCACCAGCGAATGATGAAATTGTGGATGTAAGAACAATCCATAACAAAAATTGAGTTAAACCAACGGCACCAATACCCAATATTTTGCCCATCATTAATTGGAAAGGTTTTACAGAAGAAATAATAACTTCTATAATTCTATTGGTTTTTTCTTCAATAATACCTCGCATAACCTGCGTTCCATATATCAGCAACGACAAATAAATTAAAAATGAAGAAGCGAAACCTACTACATAGGTGGCAGCAATACTGGCGTCTTTTTCTCCATTTTCGGTAAATTGTTTGGTGTTTAATGATATATGAGACTTGCTTTGGTTAATTAAAGCTGTATCTATACCATTTGCCAGCAGCCTTTCTGTTTGAAGAATATTTGTAAGCTGATTCTCAATTTCAGCAATATTAGAAAAACTTGCTTTTTTATCCGAGATAATTTCGACATTTCCCCCTTCGGCATAATCTGCTGGAATATAAAGAAGAAAAGCTTCCTTTTTGCCTCTGATCTGATTTTTTAAATTACTATACTTCTCGTTAGAAAAAGTGAATATTAAGTTTTCTTTATTGTGAAGCTTATTTTTAAAACTTCCGCTTTCATCTAAAACAATAAATGTCTGAGTTTTATTGTCGCCATTTTTAAAAATGAAGAAAATGGCAGCATACATTGCAATAAAGAGAGATGGCACCAGAAAGGTTAATATAAGAAAAGATTTTTTTCTAACTCTGCTAAAATATTCCCTTTTGATAATCAATAAAATCTTTTGCATTTTTTTAGTTTAAATGGCTTACCTTTTCAATAAATATGTCGTTAATACTTGGAACAACTTCACTTAAATGGTAAATATTAGTTAAGGGAATCAGCTCTTTCAGGACATCATTTGATTTAAAGCCCTCTTTAATTCGAATTGTTAGTTCAACGAAATTATCAGCATTTTGTTTATTATCTAAGATAGAGAAGGTATCAGGACTAAAATTTTCTAAATCACCATCTAAGTGAACTTTAAAGGTATTGTTACGATAGGCGTTTTTTATGTCTTTTACACTGCCATCAAGTATTTTTTGTGATTTATTAATCAAAGCTATATGATCACAAAGTTCTTCTACAGTATCCATTCTATGTGTAGAAAATATAATTGTTGCCCCTTGTTTATTCAGCTCTAAGATTTCTTTTTTAATGATGTCTGCATTCAGAGGATCAAAACCAGAGAATGGTTCGTCCAGAATAATCAATTCTGGTTGATGTATTACTGTAGCAACAAATTGTACTTTTTGTTGCATACCTTTAGATAAGTCCTCAACTTTTTTATTCCACCAATCCTGCATGCTCATTTTTTCGAACCAGTATTTGATTCGTTTAATAGCATCCGTTTTATTTAAACCTTTTAATTGTGCTAAATAGAGTACCTGTTCGCCAATTTCCATTTTTTTATAGAGACCGCGTTCTTCTGGAAGATATCCTATTTTTCCAACATGCCCGGTGTTTAACTTTTCCCCATCAAATAAAATTTGTCCACTATCCGGAGCTGTAATTTGGTTGATGATTCTTATGAGTGAAGTTTTACCAGCTCCGTTTGGACCTAATAAACCAAAAATTTGTCCTTGTTTTATCTCTAAACTGACGTTGTCCAGAGCTCGGTGTTTGGCGTATTCTTTAACAATGTTTTGGATGCTTAGCATAGATGAGAAAAATTTGTAAAGCAAATATAGAGGGGAGAGAATTTAAAAACGCAGATTTAAATTTAAATCTGCGTTTTTTTAGTTGAGGGGAACCAACTTAAATATTCTTCCGGGTTTTTCTACGGCAATGTATATATAACCATCCGGACCTTGCCTTACATCCCTTAATCTGCCAATATTCTTAAAAAGGATTTCTTCATGAACAACTTTATTGTTTTTAATCTCGCATCTGTTCAGGTACTCAAATCTTAAAGAACCAATAAGAGCGTTGTCTTCCCAGCCTTTGTAAATAGGCGAGTTAACGAAAGTTAAACCACTAGTGGCAATAGAAGGAATCCAGTAATGTTGTGGCTGTTCCATTCCTTTTTTGCTGGTGATGTCGGTAAACGTAGTGCCGTTGTAATTAATACCGTAAGAAATTACCGGCCATCCATAGTTTTTACCCGGTTGTACAATATTTAATTCATCACCACCTCTTGGTCCATGTTCATTAGACCATAAAACTCCGGTTTTCGGATGAAATGCCAATCCCTGTGGATTTCTGTGTCCGTAAGAGTAAATGGAAGATGGTGTATCTTTCATATTAATAAAAGGATTGCTGTTTACCAAAGACCCGTCATCTTTTATACGATGTATTTTGCCAAGACTGTTGTTTTTTAAATTCTGGGGATTTTCTTTTTGTTTACCCCGTTCTCCAACAGAAAAATATAAATATCCGTCTTTCCCAAAAGCCATTTTCCCACCATAGTGATGTTGAGTGCTTAAATAAGGTTCGGCAATAAAAATATCTTTCTGTTCTGTTAAAGTATTCCCATTTAATTTGGCCCGTAAAATAGCTGTAGTAATTAGTGTTTTTCCATTTTCTTGTTTCAGTTTGGAATAGGAGAGGTACACGGTTTGATTCTTATCAAAATTGGGGTGGACTAAAACTTCCATTAAACCACCCTGACCTTTGGCAACAACTTCTGGTGTTCCTTTTATCTGAATGCTTTTTTTATCTTTCGAAATTTTGGTGAGTATGCCTCCGCGATCAGTAGCCAGAATGTCCCCATTTGGTAAGAAGGAAATAGACCACGGAACATTTCCGCCTGTATAAACTGTGTCCAGCTTAATCTTCATTTTTTCTGTTTCGAAAATATTAGATTTAGGCTTAGACGATCCTGCGTATTTATCCATACTGCTTAAGCCTTTTAGAATATAATCCGCAAGCGCATATATTTCTCCGTCCTTAAAAGCGGTTTTGAAAGATGGCATTCCGCCTTCTTCATATCCGTTTTTTATGGATTTAAAGATATCTTCTCTTGATTTTCCGTATTTCCATTTTCTATCTACAAAAGCCTCCATTTTTTCGCCGTGGCAGCTGGAGCAATTGTTCTTGTAATGTATGGCAGCGTTGCCTGTTGATGGTTGACGGTGAATGATAGCAAGTTCTTTTTTTTCCGTTTTGGAGAAACCGAAAATTGCTATCATAATGATGATAGAAAATATTGTAAAGAGTTGTTTTGCCATTTTGATGTCGAATATTGCGCAAATAACAGATTTTATATACTATCTGTTTTAGAGATAATATTAAATATTATTCGACTTAGAATCAAGATAAATAAGGAGAGAGGTTCAGCTCTTAGAAGAACATTAATAAAACAAAAAATGCTTCCTGTTAGAGAAGCATTCTTTTCAATTATATCTTGTGTTTACTCAAAATACTCCTTCATTCTGTCGAAGAAGCTTTTTTCATTTTTACCCGGATTTGGTCTGAAGTTTTCAGAAGCCCTCAGTTTTTCTAAAAGTTCCCGTTCTTCATTATTCAATGCTTTAGGAGTCCACACATTTACCTGTACCAATTGGTCACCTTTGTGGTAAGAGTTTACTTCCGGAATACCTTTTCCTTTTAGTCTCAATATCTTACCACCCTGAGTTCCTGGTTCCAATTTAATTCTGGCCTTACCGTCTATCGTTGGAATTTCAATACTGGTTCCTAAAGTGGCATCTACAAAACTTACATGCAAATCGTAAATTACATTGTTTCCTTCACGTTTAAGAGTCTCATGAGGGATTTCTTCAATCAGAATAATTAAATCTCCCGGAACACCGCCTCTAGGAGCAGCATTACCTTTTCCGCTCATGCTTAATTGCATACCTTCACTAACGCCAGCAGGAATATTAATGCTTATAGTTTCTTCGCCTCTTACGATACCGTCACCATGACATGAAGTACATTTGGAAGTGATTGTTGTTCCTTCTCCGTTACAGGTAGGACAGGTGCTGGTTGTTTGCATTTGCCCTAAAATGGTATTGGTTACCCTTCTAACAGAACCACTTCCACCACAGGTCTTACAGGTTTGGACCGAATTCTTGTCTTTTGCACCCGAACCATGACAAGTATTACAAACAACTTGCTTATTTACTTTTATTTTCTTTTCGACACCATGAGCAATTTCTTCTAAGGTAAGCTTAACCTTAATCCTAAGGTTAGAGCCACGTTGTACTCTTCTGCCTCCTCCACGGCTGCTACCGCCCCCGAAAAAGCTATCAAAAGGGCTACCTCCACCAAATATATCACCGAATTGGCTAAATATGTCTTCCATATTCATGCCGCCACCACCGTATCCGCCACCAAAGCCACCCTGTGCTCCGGCATGGCCAAACTGGTCATATCTTTGACGTTTCTCAGGATTGCTTAAAACCTCATAAGCTTCTGCCGCTTCTTTAAATTTCTCTTCTGCCTCTTTGTCATCCGGATTTTTATCTGGGTGGTATTTGATCGCAAGCTTCCTGTAAGCTTTTTTTATATCGTCTGCAGAAGCAGATTTAGAGACGCCAAGTATGTCGTAATAATCTCTCTTGCTCATTTTTATTCTTAATTATGCGCCCACTACAACTTTAGCGTAACGTATTACTTTATCGTTCAAATAATAACCTCTCTCCAACTCATCAATTACCTTGCCCTTCATATCCTCAGACGGAGCAGGAATATTTGTTACTGCTTCATGTATTTCTGCATCGAATTGTTCACCCCGGCTTTCCATTGGTTTAAGACCCTTCTGGGTTAAAATAGATTTTAGCTTTTGATGAATTAATTCGACACCTTCTTTTACCGGAGTAAGTTCCTGTGCAGATTCTATTGCTTTTTCTGCCCGTTCAAAATCATCCAAAATAGCGAGAAGTGAAACAATAACATCTTTGCCTGCTGTTTGTAAAAAGTCTACACGTTCTTTAGCCGTTCTGCGTTTGTAGTTATCAAACTCAGCATAAAGCCTTAAATACTTATCGTTAGCCTCATTGAGATCACTTTTTAATTTTTCAATTTCAGACTCTTCAGAAGCTGTTTCTTCATTAACTTCTTGTTTATTCGCTTCTGCCGTGTTATTGATATTTTCAATATTTTCCTGAGTGTTTTGTTCCTGATTCTCTTGTGTATTTTCTGCCATTTTGCTATTCTCCTGTTCTTCTGTCGCTTCTTTTTTATTAAATATTGAATGTTATTTAATCTTAGCGAAGAGTGCTAAAACTTTGCCATATAGATTAAAGCAGTCAATATGTCAGTTTGCGTAGTGTTTAAACTGGTGATATGACTGCTTTCTTAATATTTAAACCGTAATATTATCTACTACTTTTCCACTCTCACATTTAAGAATACGGGAAGGAAAAGTTCTGATGATATGATAATCGTGGGTTGCCATAATAACGGCAGTACCAGATTGACTGATTTGTCTGAGCAGAATGATAATTTCTTCAGAAGTTTCGGGGTCCAGGTTTCCAGTAGGCTCATCCGCTAAAATCAATTCCGGGTCATTCAATAAAGCTCTTGCAATAACAATGCGCTGTTGTTCGCCGCCCGAAATTTCGTGAGGCATTTTCTTTATTTTGCTTCTTAAACCTACTTTATCCAAAACGTCTTTTATACGTTCGTCTATTAAGTTTTTGTCTTTCCACCCCGTGGCTTTAAGAACAAACTGAAGATTTTCTTCTATAGTTCTGTCTGTTAACAGTTGAAAGTCCTGAAAAACTATTCCTAATTTACGTCTTAAAAAAGGTACTTCATTTTCTTTTAAGGTTTTAAGAGGGAATCCAACAGCATGTCCGTCACCATTGGCGATATGTAATTCTCCATACATAACTTTAAGGAGACTACTTTTTCCAGATCCTGTTTGTCCAATCAGATAAACAAATTCACCTCTGTTTACCTGAAGATTTACCGCAGATAAAACCAGATGTTTTTGTTGAAAAATGTCAACGTTGTTTAATTCTATTACCGAGTTTCCAATCATTAGATGTCTAGTTTAAGAATCTTTCCAAAAGGAAGATCTTGTATTAAATTCATTATATATTCAGCTTTATCTCCCAAACCCACTTTTTCCAAAGACTTATCTGGTCTGTCTACCCTAAAATAGGCTAGAAGCGTGAACTTTTCATCGCGAAGTTGCACATAATCCGGTATTTTTGCTACTCCTTTGACCTTGATGATATACATGTCTCAAAGTTAGAATTTTTTGTCTATCGAAATTCCTTTTTGTTAATTCAACGACGATAAAAATTTTAAAGTATCTATGCCGTCTGCATAATCCCAAAGATTGGGTTGCTGGCTGTTTCCAAAAAAAGTAGTGGCTAAAGGAATGTCGCTTATGCTCTTGGAGACAACGACTTGTATATTCTCCTGCTTTTCTTCAAGTGTTTTCTGTACCTCGCTTAGATTTTCATATTCTTCATAGAATACTACAGATAAAGGCGAACTCAACGATTCGTTTTTTGCTACAAGAAGAAAACCATTATCTAAATGTTCTACCTTATTTACCAAAAAAATGGATTTATTATAGTCGTAATTATTACTGTATTTATGATGATTTATAATAGAATGATATTCCTGAATAGCTTCAAAAAACGGGATAAATGAGTAATTTTTAGGAACATAAATTTTAGATACATTTCTGCAGCCTAAACCAAAGTAATCTAAAATGTCCCGTCCTAAAGCTTTTAAATCATCGTTAGATTCTTTACCATTTAATACGGCAACGCTGTTTCTGTTTTTTCGTATGATATGCGGGACCTTTGAGAAATAATATTCGAAATAACGGGACGTATTATTGCTACCCGTCGCAATAACCGCATCAAAATCACTTAGCTTGTCAATAATTTGAATTTGCTCTTTAAATAAAGGCTCTATCTCTATAAGCTTTTTTAAAATAAAAGGAATGAGTATGTCATCGCTACCGGATAACTTAATCAGCGCAATATTTCCAGATATTAAAACAGCTAAGATATCATGAAAACCAACTAAAGGGATATTTCCCGCAAGTGTAAGTCCTATTTTTTTAGAAGAATTAAATTGATGATTTTCTATCCATCTGTTTAAATTTTCTTCATTTAAAAGTCTTCCTGTAGCAATAACGGCATTTTCTACCTGGTCTTCTGTAAACCAGGCATTTTTGTTTTTTGCAGAAATGATAGTCTTTCTGAGTTCTTCATCTCCAATTAACAGATAGGTACCAAGTGCCGATAGAGCCTTAATTTTTATTTCTTTATTAAAAATAGACATATTAGTGAAAATCAAATGCTGTAAATGTCTTATATTTGCAGCTCAATTAGGTTACAAAACTACGTTTAAGACGTTAGATTATTATAAGATATGGCTATTAAAATTACAGATGAGTGCATAAATTGTGGAGCCTGTGAACCGGAATGCCCCAATAATGCGATTTATGATGCTGGCCAGCCCTGGAAATTTTCTGAAGGTACGGCTTTAAGAGGAGTTATTGATTTTGGTGGTGGAGAAACTTTAGACGCTGAAGAAACACAAAGTGCTATTTCTGATGAAGTATACTATATTGTATCTGATAAATGTACAGAATGTGTTGGCTTCCACGACGAACCACAATGTGCGGCAGTGTGTCCGGTAGATTGTTGTGTAGATGATGAAGATGTGAGAGAAACTAAAGAAGAGTTATTAGCTAAGAAAGCCTGGTTACATCAGGAAGCTTAATTCAGTTTTTTGATAATAGGAAAGCTTCTAGATTGCTAGAAGCTTTTTTTATTCCTTATGAGGAACAACTAAAACTGGACAGTTAGCATTACGCATTACACTTTCGGCTACCGAACCTGATAAAAAAAGATCGAGGCCTTTTCTGGAATGAGTGCCCATGACAATTAGCGAAGCTTTAAATTCCTTCGCTACATTGACTACTTCCTCTTTAATATTTCCCTCTAATATAAATTCACGTATTGGGGTGTCCGGAGCTAATTCACTCCTTAATTTCTGAAAAAGTTGCTTTGCTGCTTCTCTTTGAGCGTCCATCATATCCGGAATAATAATACCCGGGTCACCCAATATAGGATCACCAGTCATTGATGTCGTAACTGGATAAGCACTAATATGGACTAGTGCTACTTCAGAAGATAAAGCTCTGGCTAAACCGAAGCCATATTCAGCAGCGGCATAGGAGAATTTGCTGTCGTCAACAGCAATTAAAATTTTATTAAAAATAACCGAATTTTCCATGATATTTGTTTTAGGTTAATTTACAAAAAATCTTCCGCAAAAAATGGGCAATATTTTAGCATCTACTTTTTTAGCTGTTGTTCCAGTAAGGGCAGAAGCGTCACACCGTTCAGAAATCATCTCTCAGATTCTATTTGGAGAGTGTTTTGAAGTTTTGGAGAAAGATAGGGAATGGATTAAAATAAAAAATCTGTATGATGATTACGAAGGGTGGGTAGATGAAAAACAGGTGATTTATTTAGACAATGACTATCAAAAAACTGAACACTTTGACATAAGGTTCAGTAATTCTTTTGGCGCAATTGCCATAAAAAATCAAACAGATAACAGAACTTTCCTTCCTTTAGGAGCTAGTTTGCCAGTTAATAAACAGGGAAAGGTCGAAATTGCACAGCATATATATGATTTAGAAAGCTTGCAACATATTATTAAACCAGATGTCTCTACTTTTAAAGAGCATGTGTTAGATATTGCAAAACAATTTATAGATGTTCCGTATTTATGGGGCGGGAGAACCCATTTTGGTATAGATTGTTCCGGGTTTTCGCAAATTGTTTACAAAGTTTGCGGGATAAAGATTAAAAGAGATGCATGGCAGCAAGCAGAACAAGGGAAATTAGTAGATTTTCTTTCACAGGCACAAACCGGTGATTTAGCCTTTTTTGACAATGAGGAAGGAAGAATAACCCATGTCGGTATCATGATTAATAATAATTTAATAATCCATGCCTCAGGAAGAGTGAAAATAGATTTAATTGATGATCAGGGGATTTTCTCTTCAGATTTAAAGCGATACAGTCATAAACTGCGAATAATTAAACGCTATATCTAATTTTCGAAAGTCCAGATATTGATATTTTTGTCATCTCCTGTGGAAATTAGAAATTTACCATCAGGACTCCATATTATATTATTGATCGAGTGCGTGTGGCCAATTCCTAATTTTTCCAGACTAAGTATTTTCAACAAGCGATAGTCTGTAGCATCCCAGATCTTTATGCTTTTATCCTGACTGCCCGTAGCCACATAATTTAAAACTGGGTGAAAGATTATTCCGTAGATAGAAAACATATGTGCCGTAACCTGTTTCTCTAGACTATAAAGATCTCCGATATTCCAGATTTTTAATTGAGCATCTCTTCCTCCAGATAATAAGTGAATGTTGTTTGGATGAAAGGCCAGAGATGTAACGGGTCTATCGTGTGCCTGAAATTCCTTCTTTAATGAAAAATCAGAAGTATCGAATATTTTAATTATTCCGTCTTTAGTTCCAATGGCTAATTCTTTTTCATCATTAGAGATCGCAATGGTTCGGATGGTTGTTTTGCTGGCCTCAAATTGATAGAGATGATTTCCGCTTTCATAAGACCAGATATTCACTAACCCGTCTTCTCCAACAGAAACTATTTCCTTTTTGTAATTAAGAAACTTAATATCGAAGACAGCCTTGTGGTGTTTATTCAGCGTATGTATGCTTTTATTATCAGAAACGTCAAAAACAGAGATTAAACCGCTTCTCATACCTACATACAATTTGTCTTCCACATTCAAAATTACATAAGAAGAGCTGCTTATAGGCATTAAAACCTTAGAGAATGCAAGTGTATCAAAAGACCATTCTACTACACCTTTATCATTTCCTGCGCTAAAGAAAACCGCTTTCTTACTGAAATTACTTAGGGCATATACTGGATTTTGATGGCCTTCTAAAGTCTTTAAATGCTTAATCATTTCTCGGATTTATTTGTTCACAAAAGTAAGTCAAAATTACAGCTTGTATGGTATGCAAATGGCACAGCTTTGTAAAAAACAAAGTTAGAGGGTACTTGTAATCTAAATATTGACGATTTTGAATTATCTTAATCCACAATTGGTAAAACTGGAATAGAGCATGGAAGAACAAGTTATATTAGTTAATGAAAAAGATGAAGCTATTGGTGTGCTGGAAAAGATGGAGGCCCATTTGCAGCCCAGATTACACCGAGCTTTTTCAGTTTGTTTATTTAACGATCGGAGGGAAATGTTATTGCAAAGAAGAGCGTTAAATAAGTACCATTGCGGCGGGTTATGGACAAATACTTGCTGTAGTCATCCCAGACCTAAGGAAGATACCATAAATGCAGCAAATCGGAGATTAATGGAAGAGATGGGAATTATAACTGATCTTACTGAAGTGTTTGATTTTACGTATCAGGCAGAATTTAACAATGGTTTATTTGAGTACGAATTTGACCATGTTTTTTTTGGAACATTTTCCGGTAGTCCATTGATCAATACGGAAGAAGTAGAGGATTGGAAATATTTAAGTTTAGATAAAATAGAAGCTGAATTTTTGGAGCATGCTGAGAAATACACACCTTGGTTTAAGTTGATTGTTACTAAGATAAGAGAATTGAATTTGACCTATTAAAGCAGTATGACAAAATAAACGCATGAGAAGCACCAACTCCAAATTTTCTATTGGAGAGTAATCTCTTTTCCAGATGTTTCTGACAAAATTATTTTGACTCTGGCTTGTTGAAAGACAGCTCTTTAGTATGCAAGTATTTTAAAATACTTCTTTTTTATTTGGGGCATTACTTGTGTCTGGACTCCAAATTCTTGGCTATATCGTTTAGTGTGAATCCTTTTTCCCTTAACAATACCAATAAGTGAAAAATTAGATCAGAAGATTCATTAATAAAATCAGTATCTGTTTCTGCTAAAGCAGCAATTACAGTTTCTACACCTTCCTCACCAACTTTTTGTGCAATTTTGTTGATTCCTTTATTTCTTAACTTGTTTACGTAAGAACTTTCGCTTGGATTTTCATATCTGTCATTGATGATATTTTCCAACTCGAAAATGAAATTCTGGTTGTATTCAGTAAAGAAACAACTTCTGGATCCCGTATGGCAAGTAGGGCCAACAGGTTTAGCTTTTATCAGAATAGTATCTTTATCGCAATCAATCGAGATAGAATTAACCAGAAGAAAGTTTCCGCTTTCTTCTCCTTTTGTCCATAGCCTGCTTTTAGATCTGGAGAAAAAGGTTACTTTTTTTTCTAGTTCTGTTTTAATAAGAGCTTCCTGATTCATATAGCCTAACATTAAAACCTCTAAAGTTTTAACATCCTGCACAATAACAGGAACCAAACCATCACTTTTATTAAAATCTACTTTATTCGCTAAGCTCATGACAAATCTGTTTAAATTCCAGCTATAATCTAACCGGAATATTATTTTCTTTCAATAAGTTTTTCAAATCAGGAATTAAAATCTCCCCATAATGAAAAACTGAAGCAGCTAAAGCTGCATCTACATCTGTTTTTTGGAAAACATCTATAAAATCCTGCTGATTTCCAGCCCCACCAGAAGCAATAACAGGAATACTAACCATGTCGTTTATTTCTTTCAGCAACACGTTATCAAACCCAGATTTTGTTCCGTCTTTGTCCATAGAAGTCAGTAAAATCTCTCCGGCCCCTCGGCTTTCAGCCTCCCTAATC
Organism: Pseudopedobacter sp.; assembly: GCF_040392825.1. NCBI lineage: Bacteria > Pseudomonadati > Bacteroidota > Sphingobacteriia > Sphingobacteriales > Sphingobacteriaceae > Pseudopedobacter > Pseudopedobacter sp. The sequence continues at coordinate 21,738 of NZ_JBEBVH010000003.1, read as the reverse complement.
CAGTTCTGGGTATGAATTTCTGTTGGCAGACGGCCACCATTTAAATGAACAATGTCTCCTTCTGGTAAATGTTTGGTATCTACTGCTACGACAACGAATTGAATGCCGAAAGCTTTGGCTAATTCATCAATCAATCCAGGTCTGCGAACAGCGGCTGAATTGATTGAAATTTTGTCTGCACCAGCATTTAATAATGCCTCAGCATCTTTGATTTCACTAATACCGCCACCAATAGTAAAAGGAATATTGATTTGACGGGCCACTGCTTTAACCATTTCCAGCGTAGTTTTACGCTTTTCGTGGGTTGCAGTAATATCCAGAAAAACCAATTCATCTGCACCTTGCTGAGAATATTGCCAGGCTAACTCTACAGGGTCTCCTGCATCGCGGAGATCGACAAAATTAATGCCTTTTACTGTACGGCCATCTTTGACGTCTAAACAAGGGATAATACGTTTACTTAACAAGATTGATTAATTTTAGAGAGATGTTAAAGCTTTTAAATTCCAAAGTTTTACGTCTTCAATAGAAATACGGTTCTCGTAAATTGCTTTACCTACAACGCAAGACTCCAATTTCAATTGGCTTAATTCTTCGATATCTTTCATAGAGCTGATACCACCAGAAGCAATTAGTTTTATAAAAGGAGAGTGAGATAATAATTTTTTATATAATTCTACACCTGCACCACCTAGTTTTCCGTCTTTACTGATATCTGTACAAAGAAATCTGAAGAATCCTAAGTTTAAGCATTTGTCTACATAATCTAATAGCTTGATAGGAGAGCTTTCCATCCAGCCAGAGTACTTAATCACTTCGTCTAAAACATCAATAGCAACAACTATATGATCAGATAATTTTTTATTTCCAGAAACAGCCTCACTTAATTCCTGCAAAAAGTTAGGATTGGTGATTGCCTGAGTTCCTACAATTACGCGGTGAATTCCTGCATCAATAAGTTCTTTTACTTTTTCTACACTTCTAACACCGCCACCGTACTGAACTTTCATATCCGTTTTTTTGATAATATCGAACAGGTATTGTTGATTGCTAAAATCGCCTTTAGCACCGTTTAAGTCTATGATGTGTACAAACTCGGTTCCGTTAGAGTGATAAGTCGTAATTTGTTCTTCTAGAGAGACTTCGTATTCTGTAACCTGATTATAATCGCCTTCGCGTAGTCTAACAACTTTTTGATTAAGAACATCTACTGCAGGAATGATATACATTTTCTATTTTTTATAAGTTTGCAAAATTTTTAAGCAGTCTTTCTCCGGCTTCACCAGATTTTTCCGGATGAAACTGTACTGCATAAAAGTTATCTTTTTGTATTGCCGCCGAGAAGCTAGTCCCGTATTCGCAAATTGCGGCTGTAAATTTAGTATTAAATTCTATAAAATAGGAGTGAACGAAATAAAAGTACGTTTTATCTTCTATTCCCTTAAATAAAGGGCTATCATTCGCGGGTTTAATCTGATTCCAGCCCATATGTGGTACTTTTTTGGAAATTTCTTCGCTAAAACGAAGCGTTTTTAGAGGGATAATGCCTAAAAGATCAGAATTTCCTTCTTCAGAAAAATCAGTTAGTAATTGCATGCCAACGCAGATCCCCAGGACTGGTTTAGTTAACGATTTGATAGCCGGAACCAATCCCGTTTCGGTTAATTTTTGCATGGCCGTTCCGGCATGTCCAACTCCTGGGATTATAATCTTGTCATATTTATCAAAATCACTTTCTGTATTAACCATGCCATAGCCCAACCCCAGCCTTTCAAGGGCTGATGTTAGTGAGAAAATATTTCCAGCGCCGTAATTTACTATGCCTATCATGTGTTTAGTATCAAGTACTTTGTATCAAGTAATCAGTACCATGTAGTCGTTATACTAGCTACCTGATACTTACTACCTCCAATTATAACAATCCCTTGGTGCTAGGTAAACGCATATTGTTTACGTCGCGTTTTATGGCCATTTTAATGGCTTTTGCAAAAGCTTTAAAAATAGCTTCTATCTTATGGTGTTCATTATCGCCTTCGGCTTTAATATTTAAATTTGATTTTGAAGCGTCAGAGAACGATTTGAAGAAATGAAAGAACATTTCTGTAGGCATATCTCCAACTTTTTCTCTTTTAAATTCTGCATCCCAAACAATCCAGTTTCTACCACCAAAATCAATAGCTACCTGCGCCAGGCAATCGTCCATAGGTAAGCAAAATCCATACCTTTCAATTCCTTTTTTATTACCGAGTGCTTCAAGAAAAGCTTCGCCCAACGCAATACCGGTATCTTCGATAGTATGGTGTTCATCAATATGTAAATCCCCCTTGGTAATCACTGTAAGATCTATTCCTCCGTGGCGGGCTATTTGATCTAGCATATGGTCAAAAAAGTGCAAACCTGTAGAAATATTGGCGTCGCCTTTACCATCCAGATTTACTTCTATGGTAATATCTGTTTCTTTGGTTTTTCTAACATGCTTAACTGCTCTTTTTCCAACCTTTAAAAACTCGTAAATCTTTTGCCAGTCTGTGGTTTCCAAAGCTAAAATTTCATGAGCGTTCTCAATCTTATTCTGCGCTTCTGAGGCCCCCAATTCTGGGTTACTGTTTAGCCAAATGGCTTTTGCACCTAGGTTTTTAGCAAGAACAACATCGTTTAATCTGTCACCAATTACATAAGAATTAGCTAAATCATATTTTTCGTTATCGAAAAAATGTGTTAACAAAGCGGTGCCAGGTTTACGGGTAGGTGCATTGTCTTTGGCGAAAGTTTTATCAATAATAACTTCAGAAAAGTCTACTCCTTCGTTTTTAAAAGTTTCAATAATAAAATTATGAACCGGCCAAAAGTTTTCTTCCGGATGAGAATCTGTTCCCAGTCCGTCTTGATTACTCACCATTACCAATTCGTAATCCAGTTCCTTTGCAATCTTAACTAAATTGCTGATAGCACCCGGATAAAAAATCAATTTTGCAAAAGAATCTATCTGCTCATCTGCAGGTTCTAAAATTAAAGTACCGTCCCTGTCTATAAAAAGTATCTTTTTCATCCTTATGCTTTATAGGATTTTAAACTGTCTATTAATGTATTATTTTCTTCTGGTGTGCCAATAGTGATACGCACACAGCCTTCGCAAAGTTCTACCTTGTTTCTGTTTCTTATAATGATACCCTGTTCTACCAAATAGTTATAAATACCGTTTGCATCGGTTGTTTTCACTAAAATAAAGTTGGCATCAGAAGGGTAAATATCCAGTACAAAATCGAAGTTTTTAAGTGCTAAAACTAAACTGTCCCTCTCTTTTAACAGTTCCTTAATCCATTCATTTACCTGATTTACGTTTTTCAATGCGGCCAAAGCCAATTCCTGCGATGCTTCATTTAAATTGTAAGGAGGTTTTACTTTATTGAAGATTTCAATAATCTCTTCACTGGCAAAAGCCATACCTACACGTAAACCCGCCAATCCCCAGGCCTTTGATAGAGTTTGTAAAACAACTAAATTGCTGTACTCGGTAAGCTCCTGAATAAAAGATTTCTGTCTTGAGAAATTGATATAAGCTTCGTCAACAACTACCAGACCATTAAAATTAGCCAGTAATGTTTCAATATCCTCTCTGCGAATACTATTGCCTGTTGGATTATTAGGCGAGCAGATGAAAATCATTTTAGTATGTTCATCAATTGCTGCTGCAATACTATCTAAATCCAATTGGTAATCTGCTGTCAGATTAACCCTTTTTAAGCTAATATCGTTGATATTGGCAGAAACTTCGTACATACCGTAGGTAGGAGGGACGATGATTACGTTGTCGGTTCCCGGATTGCAAAAACTTCTGAAAAGAATATCTATAGCTTCATCACTACCGTTTCCTAAGAAAATATTTCTTGGTGGTACACCTTTAATCTTACTCAACTCCAGCTTTACGGCATATGCCATAGGATCCGGGTAACGATGAAAATTTCTTTCAAGTGGAGAACCATAAGCATTCTCGTTAGCATCCAGGTAGACAGAAGCTTCACCTTTGAATTCATCTCTGGCAGATGAGTAAGGTTTTAGTTTCTTTATATTTTCTCTAATTATATTATCAATGTTGAATGACATCTCTTAATGTTATTTATTATCAGATAATCTAACTGTTACTGCGTTCTTATGCGCCTGTAAACCCTCAATCTCTGCCAATATTTCTACTGTTGGCCCCAGTGTTCTAATTCCTTCCGCACTAATGTGCTGAAAAGTAATCTTCTTAACAAAAGAATCTAAAGAAACGCCTGAGTAAGATTTTGCATAAGCACTTGTTGGCAGGGTATGGTTAGTTCCGCTGGCATAATCTCCCGCACTTTCTGGAGTTAAGTTGCCTAAGAATACCGAACCTGCATTTACAATTTGATTAGTGACAGAAGACCAGTTTTCTGTCGCCAGAATCAAATGTTCAGGTGCATACTCATTACTGAATGCCATACCTTCTGTTAAATCACTCACTAAAACTGCATAAGAATTCGCAATAGCTTTTGCCGCAATTTCATGCCTTGGCAGAACCGTAATTTGTTGCTCTAATTCAGCTATAGATTTTTGTAAAATTGTTTCAGATGTAGAAACCAGTACAGCCTGACTATCTGCTCCGTGTTCTGCTTGTGCCAGTAAATCAGCAGCTACAAATTTTGGATTTGCAGTTTCATCAGCTAAAACCAGAACTTCCGAAGGACCGGCGGGCATATCGATAGCAGTATTAGTAGTAGATTGTATAATGGTTTTAGCCATAGTTACAAACTGGTTTCCGGGGCCAAAAACCTTATCTACTTTGGGGATGCTTGCTGTACCGTAAGCCATAGCTGCAACAGCCTGTGCACCTCCAACCAGATATACTTTCTCAATACCTAAAAGTTGAGCTACATAGGCCACATATCCGTTTATAGATCCGTTTTTTTGAGGCGGAGAGCAAACAACTATTTCCTTGCAACCGGCAATCTTTGCAGGAACACCCAACATCAAAAAAGTACTTGGTAGAACCGCAGAACCACCAGGAATGTACAAACCTACTTTCTCAATAGCTCTTACTTCTCTCCAACAGGTTACTCCGACAGATGTTTCCGTTTTTTCTGCATGAGATTTTTGAGTCTCATGAAATTTTTTGATGTTGTGGTAAGCTGTTTGAATAGCTTTTTTAACATTCTCTTCTATAGTATCAGCCAATTCTGAAATAGCTTCTTTTCCTATATATAAAGAAGAAAGTTCTACTTTATCAAATTTGCTGGCAAAAGTTTTAAGGGCATCATCGCCATTTGCTTTAACCTCTGCAATAATATTTTCTACAGCACCGCGAATTTCGTTATTGCTGTCTGCATTTCTTGAAACCAGTTTTGCAACAGCCGTTTCACTTAATTCGTTGTATTTATATATTTTCATCATTGTTCGGCATATAATAGCGTTACATAATGATTTTTTCTATAGGCATTACTAAAATACCTTGAGCGCCAGCACTTTTTAGCTCATTGATTCTGTCCCAGAAATCCTTTTCAGGAATCACAGTGTGCACAGCAACCCAATCTTCGTCAGCCAAAGCAATTACCGATGGGCTTTTTACGCCAGGTAACAAAGCAGTAACCTTTTCTAAGTTTTTGCGTTCTACATTTAAGACGATATATTTATTGTCCTTAGCTCTAAGAACAGATTGTATCCTTTGAATCAGTTCCTGAATCAATTCTCCATTTTCTTCACCTTTTCTGCCGATTAAAATGGCTTCCGAAGAAATCACGTTATGGAAAGGTTTTAGCCCGTTGTTTTTTAATGTTCCGCCTGTAGACACAATATCAAAAATGGCATCGCTTAAACCTAAACCAGGGGCAATCTCTACAGATCCCGAGATCATTTTGATATCAGCATTGATATTTTCTTTGCTCAGAAAATTACTCAGGATATTCGGATAAGAAGTAGCAATAGCTTTGCCTTCTAAATCTTTTACTTCTTTTATTGGGCTATCTACAGGAACAGCCAATTTTAGTGTGCATTTCCCAAAGCCCAAACGCTGTAAATAAGCAACTTCAACTTTTGTTTCCTGGATAACATTTTCACCAACAATACCTATATCTGCAATGCCATCTTGTACATACTCGGGAATATCGTCGTCTCTTAAAAAGAGAATTTCTAAAGGAAAATTAGATACAGATGATATTAAAGAGCTTTTATAGTTTTCGAAGCTTAAACCACAGTTCTTAAGTAATTCTACAGATTTTTCGTTAAGTCTTCCCGACTTCTGGATAGCTATTTTTAAAGTTTTCAAGATGATTTTAAATTATTAATAAAAGACTGATTGTTTGATAAAATGACAAATCGTTTTGACGTACAAAACATACTATATAACATCGCCCAAATGGCGATGATGAAGATGATGATGTACGGTACTCAAAAACTTGTTCATTTTGTCTCTTTTAATAATTTCCTTTTGATGAGAAATATTAGATGCCACAAATATATAAAAGCATTGGGCAGAATACAAATGAATATGCGAAATTTAATTCCTGTCTGATATTTCTCTGAGACGACTCGCCAGGGAAACGGGGTTTTCAAAATCTCAAAGCCATCATTTTTTAGAGAAATGCAGCAGCCAGTTTATTCCGAATTTATCCGTAATACTTCCCTGTAAATCTCCGTAATGTGTTTCTTCAACAGGATAAAGTTGTTTGCCATTTTTTGATAATTTGTTATACAGGGAAAATATCTGCGATTTACTGGAACAGTTAAGATGTAATGATATGTTATTACCAGTAATAAGCCCGGTATCGCTGGCAAAGTCTGTTGCAATTAGATCAAAATCATTATTTATAAGAGTAGCTTTTATTATCAAACTTTTAAAGTGCGATGGTATTTTGTCAGGAAAAGGAGTTTCTCCCAGTTTTTGAAACCTGAGAGAACCTCCAAAACATTGCTGGTAAAAAGTCATTGCAGCATGACAGTTGCCAGAAAATGTTAAGTATACAGACATTTTCATTTTAGAGCGTTATAGTTTACTCTTGTGGGAATTTACTCATATCCATATAAGTTACTTCCCAAAGATGTCCGTCTATATCTTCAAAGCTCTTTTGCTGCATAAAACCAAAGTCAATAGGCTCCTTAGTCTCTTTTGCACCGGCATTAAGAGCACTGTCTATAAATGTGTTTAATTCTTCCGGGCTATCTACAGACACACAATTAATAACAGCTGCAGTTTTGCTGGTATCTGCAATTTCTTTTGTCGTAAACTCGCTGAATTTATTGTGGGTTAGCAGCATAACATAAATTTCCTCGGTAAGCACCATGCATGCAGCCGTTTCATCTGTAAACATCGGATTGTTGGTGAATCCAATTGCCGTATAAAAATCCATTGATTTTTTAAGATCTGAAACAGGTAGGTTGATGAAAATTTTTTTGCTCATTTTTTTGCGTTTTAAAGTTATTTGAAATTGAAAATTATTTATTTACTTGTTCGGCATAACCCTTGAAATTATTCAGGATAGCTTGCCAACCATCACGTTGAAGTTCTAAAGAATTTATGCTCTCGGCTTCAAATGTTACGCTGATATCAGTTTTTCCGTCTTTTGAACCGAAGAGTACCTCAACAAGTCTGTCGTCGTCCATCCTGTATTCCAGGATTTTCTGAGGAACTATTTTGTGGTATGTTCCCGAAAAGTCGAAGCCGAAGCTACCGTCACGAGCTTCCATACGATAACAAAATTTTCCGCCTTCAGTTAAATCATTTTCAGCCTTTGGAGTGTGCCAGTCTGGTGAAGCATTGTTCCACTGCTGTACATGTTCTGGAGTATTATAGAGTTCCCAGGCTTTTTCGGGTTTTACGTTTACCGTAACTTCCACAGTAATTGTTGGTTTATCTTGTGCTGACATTTTCTTTTTGATTGTATAATACAAATTTGAGGATATTAGGGGAGAGAAAAGATATATGAAAACGCCTGTTAATAAGGGCGATTGCGACAATTTTTTTGTTACTTTTGGTTTACTTCAAACAAATTTAATGAAAAGAATATCCGTTTATGTTCCTCAAAATGCTGTTATAGAAGCTATAACACCTCCTTATCGCCTTTTTAAAACAGCAAACGAATTTTTAAAAGTATCAGGGAAAGAAATGCTGTTTGAAGTAGAATATGTGGGGTTACAAAAAAATATCGATGTAAACGACGGAGAATATACCGTAAAAATAAACCGTTTGATTGATAGTGTGGAAAACACAGATGTAGTAATAGTACCGGCTTTATATGGTGCAATGAATGATGCTGTGGAAAGTAATGAGAAATCTCTGGAATGGATAAAAAAGATGCATTTGCAAGGAGCAGAGGTAGCTAGCCTATGTACCGGAGCATTTCTGATAGGAGCAACAGGTTTGTTCAACAGAAAAAAATGTTCTACACACTGGGCATATTATAACGAGTTCAGACTAATGTATCCTGATGTTGAAATTGTAGACGGAGGTGTAATTACTGACGAGGGAAAACTATATTCAAGCGGCGGGGCCAATTCGATTTGGAATTTGTTGCTCTACATGCTCGAGACGTACACAGACAGGGATGTGGCTATATTAGCGTCTAAATATTTTGCTATCGATATAGACAGAGATAATCAGGGAGCGTTTACTATTTTTTCAGGTCAGAAAGATCATCGGGACAAAGAAATATTAAAAGCACAGGAATATCTGGAAGTAAACTATACCAAAAAGGTTACCGTAGAAGAGCTCGCCGATTTAATTAATATAAGCCGTAGAAGTTTTGAACGCCGATTTAAAAAAGCAACTAATAATACGGTGGTAGAATATATGCAACGGGTGCGGGTAGAGGCAGCAAAACGCAGTTTCGAAGCTTCACGTAAGAATGTAACAGAAGTTATGTTCGATGTTGGCTATACAGATACTAAAGCATTTAGAGACGTTTTTAAAAAAATAACTGGTTTAACCCCTGTAGAATATAGAAATAAATACAGCCGGTAGTTCATTAAATAGAAGAAATAAATACTTACTTGTATTTCGTAAAGCCTCATCGTTTTGTAACAGATAGCAAAAGAAGAAGCCAAATTATTGAAATTATAGTTTTGATATAAAGCTGATGCTTTTAACCCTGATTATGGTTATAAAAACTATTTAATATTGTTATTTACATTAAATTAATATACACCAATATAGCTTAACCAAATTATAAATAATATGAAGGCATATAAATTGTAATAATATGTCTAAACATGTTATTTATGAAGATTAAATCATTATTTATCCTTTTAGCCGGTATTTTATTTATTACTGCGTCCTGTAAAAAATACAAACACGAAGAGTTTGGAAGAAATTTAGCGAAAGCCTTTAAAAGTAAATCTTATAAGGACTTTGATACAACGGCATATTATGCGGTTTTTAAAGAACAATTAAAGAAAGAAAGCGCATCTGTCCATCATCCAAAATGGTTAAAAAAAATCTATAATTCAGAAGATAAGGGACTTACGTTACTGGGCAGTTTTTTATTGAATGATGGCATAGATTCTCTTACCTCATACTTATCACAAGCTCACATCCATGGCCTAAACCCAACCTATTTTCATGCTTCGGCAATAGAACATTTGCTGGATAGTGTAAAACATAACAAATTTAAAAAAGTAGAAGATGCATACCCCGTATTAGCCAGATTAGAAATTTTAAGTGCTGATGGTTTAATTAATTACGCTAATATCTTAAAACATGGCGCATTAAATCCGAAGAAACTTTACGGCAGGTACTACGATGCTGTAGAAAGGCCAGATTTTATAGAATCGCAGCAAATGCTGGAACAATTGGATTTGTTAGGTTTCCTGCATGATGTACAGCCTAAAAACGATAGCTATAAAAATCTGCAGAATAAATTAAGCAATTCTTTGACAGCTGCCGAAAAAGAAAAAATATACTTGAATTTAGAACGATTAAGGTGGCGTATTGCAGATTTTCCCGATAAATACATTTTAGTGAATATCCCTGAATTCAAACTGAGACTGATAGCAAATAAAAAGGAAAAATTAGCAATGAAAGTTTGTGTAGGCGAAACAGCAAATGCCCCTTTTTCAAGAAATGGCAAAAACCATGAAACCCCTGTCTTAAGTGGTTCTATTGATCGGATGCAGGTGAACCCTGTTTGGAATATTCCAAAAAGCATCGCGGGTAAAGAAATTATGACAAAATTAATAAACAATCCTACCTATCTGGAAGAGAATAATATGGTAGCTTATGATAAATCAGGTGGTGCGGTAGATGCCCAATCGGTAGATTGGAGTAGCGCATCAGTTCAGGATTATTCGTTTAAACAAAATCCTGGTGCAGATAATTCTCTTGGCAGGGTTAAATTTATATTCTACAACCCTTATGCAATTTATCTTCATGACACTCCTGCAAAAGAAATGTTTAAAGAAAAGAATAGAGCCGTAAGTCATGGTTGTGTAAGGGTAGAAGATCCGCTTAAGCTGGTTGATTTTCTTTTGGACAACCCTCAGGAAAGAGAACAAGTGAAATCCGAGATTACAGGAGAAGATACCAGGTCCAGGTGGGTTAAGGTTAAAAATCCAGTAAAAGTATATCTCACTTATTACACTGCACTTGCAGATGACAAAGGTGATGTAAACTGGATAGATGATGTTTATGGTTATGATAATAAATTAAAATCTGCATTGGTTAATTATTTGCCATAAGACTTTATTCGTTTATTGAATGATGTCTGAGATTGCAATAGCTTGCTTCGACAGCTCTGTGGTAAATGTAAAAAACTGCTTGCTTATAGATTAGTTGCTGATAAAAGCATTATTTTCGTGGAATGAAAATATAGTTATGATTCTGAAGGTCATTTCCGAATGGTAAGGAGACTTTCTTAAATAGACATAACTAAGGCTAATGCAAAAAGAAAAACAGGAAGCAATGATTGAGCTGAAAAATGTATCCAAAACTTTTCATCGGGGCAGGCAGTCATTTAAAGCTTTAGAGAATATCAATCTAAAAGTTAATCGGGGAGATATATTAGGTATTATAGGCTTTTCCGGAGCAGGCAAAAGTACCCTTATCCGTTGTGTTAATCTGTTGGAAAAGCCAGATACAGGTGAGGTAATTGTAAACGGCAAAGATTTAATGCCCTTAAAAGCTAATGAGCTGGCGCAGGAAAGAAAGAAAATCGGAATGATATTTCAGCATTTTAATCTGCTTTCTTCCAGAACAGTATTCCAGAACGTGGCATTACCTTTAGAGCTCGACGGGCTGGATAAAGCGACCATCGCTCAAAAAGTGAATAAGCTTCTGGTAACAGTTGGATTACATGAAAAGGTAAACGACTATCCCAGAAGTTTGTCCGGAGGGCAAAAACAAAGGGTGGCCATTGCCAGGGCGCTTGCAAACGATCCGCATTTATTGCTTTGTGACGAAGCTACAAGTGCACTTGACCCTTTAACAACACAGTCTATTTTGCAGTTGTTGAAAGATATTAATCAGCAACTAAAAATAACTATTCTCTTAATTACGCATGAAATGGAAGTGGTTAAGTCAATATGCAATAATGTCGCTGTAATAGATCGTGGCGAGTTACTGGCAAAAGGCACACTGGAACAATTATATCGTGAAAGATCTCATCCAATCATAGCGCAATTAATTGTAGGAAAAGGTTTAGAAATTCCGCAAGAACTAAGGGCTGTACTGAGCGAAAAGGCTGATTCTGGATTATCCCCATTAATTGAAATGGAATTAAATAGTGAAATTAAAGTAGAACAGATCCTTGACTTTATCCATCTAAAAAAAGTTCCTTATAAACTATTTAAAGTGGATATAGGACAAACCGGAATCTTAGACTTTGGAAAACTGCAATTGCATCTGAGAGGTTCTTCCGAAGAGAACAATATAATTTTTAATTATCTTAATACAAGAAATGTCCAATATATAATTAGAGGCTATGCTTGACGATATAAGTGTTGATTTATTGCTGAAAGGCCTTTGGGAAACTGTTTTTATGACATTTACAGCAGGTTTCTTTGGCTTTGTGTTGGGGTTACCTGTGGGCACCGTCCTATTCTTAACAAGAAAAGGGCAATTGCTGGAAAGTAAATTTTATAATCGTATACTGTCTTTCTTCGTCAATGTGTTTCGTTCTATACCTTTTATTATTTTAATAGTCTGGATGATACCGTTTACGAGGGCGATTATTGGAACCTCTATTGGTATATATGCAGCACTAGTACCTCTAAGCATTGGAGCGGCCCCTTTTGTAGCCCGTTTGGTAGAGAACAGTTTGCTGGAAGTGCCTGTAGGATTAATAGAAACTGCAAGAGCATTAGGTGCAAGCCCTATGCAGATAGTGCGTAAGGTGTTATTGCCAGAGGCATTGCCTTCGTTAATAAATAATGTTTCTATAACATTAATAACACTGGTTGGTTATTCGGCTATGGGGGGCGCTGTAGGAGCGGGCGGTCTTGGGCAAATCGGCTATCAATATGGATATATAGGTTATGATGTTATGATGATGAACATCGTATTAGTTTTATTGGTAGCGTTGGTATTTGCTATTCAATATATTGGTGACAGGCTTTCAGGAAAGTTTGATCACAGATAGCTCTATTTCGGACATTTATACTCTGCTACATCAGCTTTAACCTTTAACTTTACACTTTCAACTTAAAAAAATGAAAAAGATATTTATACTGGCTATAATTCCATTGCTGTTACAGGCTTGTGGAGGTGGAACAAAAAAAGATAACCCTAATTTTATTAGAGTAGGAATAACCTCAGGACCAGAAAGAGAATTGGCAGAAGCTGCTAAAAAAGTTGCGGCGGAGAAATATCATTTAGATGTAGAATTGGTTACTTTTAATGACTATGTTGTTCCAAATGAAGCATTAAATAGTGGCGACATCGATGTAAACGTTTTTCAGCATGGTCCTTATTTAGAAGAACAATCTGCAAAAAGAGGCTACAAGCTAGCTGTGGTTGGAAAAACTTTTGTATATCCTATAGTAGCTTATTCTAAGAAGATAAAAAATATTAATGAGCTGGAACCGGGAAGTACTATTGCTATACCTAATGACCCGACAAACGGCGGGCGTTCTTTACTGCTTTTACAAAGAAGTGGTCTGTTGAAACTAAAAGATGGAGTAGGGCTTTTACCCAGAGCTACCGATATTGTAGGTAATCCCAAAAACTTAAAGATATTGGAAATAGAAGCTCCGCAATTGAGTAGGGTAATCGATGATAAAGAAGTGACTGTAGCCATTATTAATAATAATTTTGCAGCGCAGGCAGGTTTGGATGCTGGAAAGTATGGTATACTGAAAGAGGATAAAGAATCGCCTTATGTAAATGTGATAGTAGCACGAGAAAATAATAAAGAACAGGAAAAAGTAAAAAATTTTGTAAAAGCATATCAGTCTGACGAAGTAGCACAGGCTGCAGAAAAGGCATTTAAAGGAGGAGCTGTAAGAGGCTGGTAATAAATGCTTTTATTACAGTAGCAAGAGGGTCGATACTATTAACTGGTGTCGACTCTCTTTTTTATAATCCGTTTACATTTAAATGCTAAATGTCAATTTGGTTTAATGAGATGCCAATTTAACTAAATAAGCTTTCATTTCAATTTGGTTTCTTGCAGGACCAGTATTAATTAAACTAACCAGCATAAGAAAATGAAAAGGTATCTGTCCACATTAGTCGCTTTGCTTTTTACCGGTGTTCACGCTTATTCTCAGTCTTCAGATTTGAAAAATTGGCCTAAAGGTGCTTCACCCAAAGAAGTCGGGCTAAAAATTGCCGAGAAGTTTGTAATCACCCCACATACAAATTTCAACAGACCCACGCCTCCGAGAGTAATTACATATCCGGAAAGCTGTACATGGTATGGTGCTTTAACTTTTGCCCGTGTAACCGGAAATAAAGATTTAACAAAAAAACTGGCGAATAGATTTGAACCACTTTTTCACGAAGAGGCAAAGATGATCCCGGTTCCGGACCACGTAGATTATTGCGTTTTTGGATCGGTACCTTTGGAATTATATAGACAAACTAAAGAAAAGAAATACTACGATCTGGGTATGCGAATAGCAAATAAACAATGGGGGCCGCCAGAAGGACCACGTGTTGTACCTGCGTCACACATATATTATGCACAAGGCCTTACCTGGCAAACCCGTATGTGGATTGATGATATGTATATGATTAATGCCCTGCAAACTCAGGCATATCGAATAACAAAAGATCCTAAATATATTGAAAGGGCAGCTAAAGAAATGGTGGTTTATCTGGATTCTTTACAGAAAGATAACGGACTTTTCTATCATGCACCAGATGTTCCCTATTTCTGGGGCAGAGGTAATGGCTGGATGGCTGCGGGAATGACAGAGATTTTAAGTTCTTTACCAGAAAATAATCCTAACAGACCACGAATATTGGAAGGTTACCACAAAATGATGGCTTCTTTATTACAATATCAGGCTCCATCCGGAGCATGGCGACAATTGGTAGATGAACCTTCTTCATGGGAGGAAAGCTCCTGTACCGGAATGTTTGCTTATGCCATGGTAACGGGAGTGAAAAAAGGGTGGTTAGATAAATCTAAATATGCTCCGGTAGCTAGAAAGGCATGGCTGGCAGTAGTTAATTTTATCGATGAAAATAATAACGTTAGAGATGTGTGCGAAGGCACAAATAAAAAGAACGATAAACAATATTATTTTGATAGGAAGAGAATCACAGGCGATTTGCATGGGCAGGCTCCGGTACTTTGGACTGCAGCGGCACTTTTAGAGTAATTTTTCGTAAGGAAGTGGATCTCGGTCCACTTTTTTGTTATTGAAGACCATATTAAATAAACCAAACCAATAATCATGATAACGAAATACTTGTTAATAGGCTCTTTAGCTTTAGTGGTGTGTACAACAAAAGCATTTAGTCAGAACAGATGGAATATTCAAAATGATGGTAGTATTGTGTGGAAAACAAACGGAAGGTTACCCCATAAAGATCACATAGAAATGAGTGGCGAGAAAATTTCACTATGGGTAGAATATGGATTAGATGAAAACCACAGGGCGAAGTTTACGCGTACAATTGTTTTTCCAACGTTTAGAGTATTGCCTGATAATACCAGAAGTCATATTTCCCATACCTTTCAGGATACAGATTTACCACGCATCTACATCAATAATAGAATGATTGATTACAATACCATAAAAGCAGGTCGATCAGGCAGCATCAATTACGATGTAAATGAAATCATCCATAAAGGAATTATGCGGGTAAATGCAGCAGTATCTTCGCCGGTCCTGGTTAATATGAAAAGAACATTTTTCCCTTCAGTAGATAAACCTTTGGCTATTGAAAAGTTCGATATCATCAATACCAGCAATCAGGATGTGACTGTTGCCTGCGAATATGTAAAAAAAGAAATAAGAACCAATGCAGAGCGTAGCAAAGTAGCACCGCATTCTATTTTGATGGGAACCGTTGGAGATGGCTTTAAGACATTGAAGCCGGGAGAAGCAACTTCTTTTTCTGTTTATTACTTAGCTACAGATACTCCTCAGAATGTATTTGCTATCAATCCGGAGCAGGAACAAAGAAACAGAGAGAATCGGGTAAAAGAAATTACGTCAAAATTGGTTTTGGAAACGCCAGATCAAACTTTGAATACCGCTTTTGATTTTGCAAAAATAAGAGGTACCGAAAGTATCTATTTAACTAAAGGAGGTTACATGCATGGTCCGGGTGGTTTGTCTTATTATGCTGCGCTTTGGGCTAATGACCAGGCAGAATATATCAATCCATTCTTTGCTTTTCTTGGAGATAAAATAGGAAGCAAATCTGCGATGAATTCTTACAGATGGTTTGCTAAGTTTATGAATCCGGAATATAAACCCATTCCAAGTTCTATAGTTGCCGAAGGAGATGGTATCTGGAAAGGTGCAGGCGATAGAGGAGATGCAGCCATGATCGCTTATGGCGCATCAAGGTACGCATTAGCTAATGGCAATATAGATTCTGCAAGGGTGCTATGGCCATTAATAGAATGGACATTAGAATATTGCAATAGAAAAATGAACGCAGAAGGCGTTGTAACATCAGATAGTGACGAACTTGAAAATAGATTTTCTGCGGGTAAAGCTAACTTGTCAACCAATAGTTTGTATTATGATGCCCTAAGATCTTCTGTTTATCTCGCTAAATTATTAGGGAAGCCAAAAGCTCAGGTAGATAAATATCAAAAACAAGCTGATGCATTAAAAAATAACATAGAAAAGTACTTTGGTGGTAAAGTCGAGGGCTTTGAAACTTACCGATATCACGAAGGGAATGAGGTGTTAAGAGCATGGATATGTTTACCACTAACCGTTGGTATTCTTGACAGAAAAGAAGGTACTATCAGTGCTTTGTTTTCTCCACGATTATGGACTCCGGACGGTTTAGCCACGCAGGCAGGAAAAGAAACTTTTTGGGACCGATCTACCTTGTATGCCTTACGAGGTGTTTTTGAAGCAGGTGAAACTGAAAAAGCGATGAATTATCTGAAATACTATTCTAACCGGAGACTATTAGGGGAACACGTACCTTATCCGGTAGAAGCTTACCCGGAGGGAAACCAAAGACATCTTTCTGCGGAAAGCGGTTTGTATTGCAGAATTTATACCGAAGGTGTTTTCGGAATGAGACCTGTCGGATTTAGAAGTTTCAATTGTACGCTCAGAATGCCTAAAGAATGGAATAAAATGGCACTTAAGAATATCCACTCTTTCGGAAAAGTATTCGATCTGACTATAGAAAGAGCTGCCGGAAATAAATTGAATATCAGTGTGAAAGAAGGAGCGAATACTAAAAAGTATAGCATTAAAGATGGAGCTACACAATTAATCAATTTATAAAATCAGCGAAAGCGAATTAATAAAATGAAGAAGATATTTATTGCGTTTCTAAGTTTTACTGCAACTCTGGGGGTACATGCACAAAACAAGGAGATTGTTTTAGAGACAAAGAATTCGGCATTAGTTTATGTCGTAAAAGATAATCAAAAAGTCTATCAGGCTTACTTAGGGCAAAAGCTTAATCAAAGCTCAGACTATGCTAAGGTAGGAGGGCCACAGAAAGAGGCCTATATTGGTGCAGGCATGGAAGATTTCTTCGAGCCTGCAATCAGAGTGGTTCATGCAGACGGAAACCCCTCTCTGGATCTTAGAGTATCAGATCAGAGAATCAATAAGGAAGGTAATATAACAACGGCAAGTATTACGCTGAAAGATCCTAAATATCCTACACAGGTTGTATTGCATTTTCAAAGTTTCTTTAATGAAGATGTAATTAAAACCTGGACAGAGATCAGGAACGGAGAAAAGGGAACCATCACCTTATATAATTATGCTTCTTCTATGTTGCATTTCAGTGCGCCAAGCTATTGGTTAAGCCAATTTGATGGTGATTATATGACTGAGATGCGAATGAAAGAATCTAAGCTAACTACAGGGATTAAAACGATGGATAGTAAACTGGGATCAAGAGCACATATGTATCGTACACCAGTTTTCTATCTGTCTTTAGGAAATTTATCTACAGAAAAAACTGGAGAGCTGATTGCAGGTACTTTAGGATGGTCGGGCAATTTTCAATCTTCTTTTGAGATTGACCAAGCTAATAATCTTAGGGTAATAAACGGTATTAATCCTTATGCTTCTGACTATAAACTGGCTGCGGGACAAACTTTTGTTACACCTGAATTCATTTTTACACATACACTGAACGGCAAGGGGCAAGCTACCAGAAATTTGCATGACTGGGCAAGAAATTACGGTGTATTGGACGGGACAAAACCACGAATGACCTTATTGAACAACTGGGAAGCTACTCATATGGATTTTAACCAGGATATTCTGGTAGAACTGTTTGATGGAGCTAAGAAATTGGGTGTAGATTTGTTTTTGTTGGATGACGGTTGGTTCGGAAACAAATATCCAAGAGATGCAGATAAAACTGCTTTAGGCGATTGGCAAACTGATAAGAAGAAATTACCAAGTGGAATTGGTTATCTGGTAAAACAAGCGGAAACTAAAGGACTGAAGTTTGGGATCTGGTTAGAACCGGAAATGATAAGCCCTAAAAGTGAACTTTACGAAAAGCATCCGGATTGGATTTTAAAATTACCTAATAGGGAGGAAAGCTTGTCCAGGCATCAACTGGTGTTAGATTTGGTGAATCCTAAAGTGCAGGATTTTGTGTTTAAAGTTGTAGATGATTTGATGAAAGAAAATCCGAACATTGCTTTTATAAAATGGGATTGCAACAGGCCAATGACCAATACTTACTCTCCTTATTTAAAAACTAATCAGTCTAATACTTATGTAGATTATACCAAAAGTTTGTATAAAGTATTGGAAAGATTAAGGACAAAATATCCGCATTTGCCAGTTATGCTTTGTGCTGGCGGCGGCGGAAGAACGGACTATGGAGCGCTAAAATATTTTACTGAATTTTGGCCAAGTGATAATACAGACGGTTTCGAACGCATTTTTATCCAGTGGGGATATTTAAATTTCTTTCCGGCTTTAACAGTGTCCAGTCATATCACATCTATGGGAAAACAGCCTATAAAGTTTCGGACAGATGTTGCCATGATGGGTAAAATGGGCTACGATATCCGGGTAAATAAAATGACAGCAGAGGAGATCGAGTTCAGTAATCAGGCGGTTGAAACCTATAAGAAGTTAAGTGATGTTATTTGGTTTGGAGATTTGTACCGTTTGATTTCTCCCTATGAAGAACCAAGAGCAGTATTGATGTATGCCGATAAAAATAAAGATAAAGCTGTAGTCTTCAATTATATCTTAAATTATCGACGGAAAGAATACTTAAGTAAGGTAAAATTAGATGGATTAGATGCAAATAAAAAATATAAAATTGAAGAAGTAAACCTTATGCGCGGAACAAAATCTGCATTAGCAGAAAACGGAAAGGTTTACAGTGGAGATTTCCTAATGAAGGTTGGTCTAAATCTGGCTCCGGGAAAAGTACAAGCGGTATCCAGTTCTATTATCGAACTAACGGCACAATAAATAACAAAGAAACTATATATCAACAAGCAAAATTCGGTATAGCATAAATTGACTGTGTCAATTTATGCGCACCGTTTTTTATTATAAAATAGATAATAGAGACTTATTGATACCAAATCTGGCGTTTCCCACTCTCTATTTTCTACTTTTTATTCTCGATTTCTGCTTTCAACTTTTTACTTATAACTTTCAACTTTTTACTTTATTTGTAACAATACTGTGTGTCCATAGGCAAGGCGTAGGTCAAACATTAAATTTGCAGACATGTTAAATGTAAGTATGAATAAATTGAAATTGCTTTCGGTGCTTTTAGGATTGTCTTTATTAATAGGCAAACCTTCTAAAGCAGATGAGGGAATGTGGATTCCGATGCTAATTGGTAAGAATTACGACCAAATGAAAAAGCAGGGGTTCAAATTGACTCCAAAAGATTTGTATGATGTTAATAAAGCGAGTTTAAAAGATGCAATAGTGTCTTTTGGCGGTTTCTGTACCGGAGAACTGGTTTCTGCAAACGGATTGTTGTTTACCAATCACCATTGCGGATACGATGCCATCGCTTCTAAATCTACACCGGCAGACAATATACTGGATAATGGTTTCTATGCTAAGAACAACGATGAAGAAAAGCCTGTTCCA
The DNA here is from genome assembly GCF_040392825.1 of Pseudopedobacter sp. Lineage (NCBI taxonomy): Bacteria > Pseudomonadati > Bacteroidota > Sphingobacteriia > Sphingobacteriales > Sphingobacteriaceae > Pseudopedobacter > Pseudopedobacter sp. The sequence goes on along the minus strand of NZ_JBEBVH010000003.1, from coordinate 2,046 downwards.
GGCTTATTTGTTAATTTTCTGGTTAAGATAGAAGATGTTACAGATAAGATTTTAAAAGAAACTGCCAATCTATCGGGTGAGGCTAAAGAAACTAAAATAACTGAATTAAGTAATAGTATTAGTGAAGAAGCGACAAAAGGAACACACTATAACGCTTTTGTAAGAGATTTCTATAAAGGAAATCAATACTTCTTATTCGTAATGGAGAAATTTACGGATATCCGTTTGGTGGGAACGCCGCCACAATCTATTGGTAAATTTGGTGGAGATACAGATAATTGGGTTTGGCCAAGACAAACCGGTGACTTCTCCATTTTTAGAGTTTACGCAGGAAAAGACAATAAACCAGCAGATTATTCTACAGAAAACAGACCCTACAAGCCTAAGAAATTTTTACCTGTATCAATTAAAGGAGTAGAAAATAACGATTTTGCAATGGTTTATGGCTTCCCCGGAAGAACCGATAGATTTCTTACCTCTTACGGAGTAGAGTTGGCTTTAGATTCTATTTCCCCGGAGATCGTGAAATTAAGAGATATCCGTTTAAAAGCCTGGAAAAAAGAAATGGATAAAAACGTTGCTTTCAGACTAAAAGTATCTTCTCAATATGCAAGTGTAGCTAATTATTGGAAATATTTTATTGGTCAGGGCGAGCAACTGAAGGCACTTAAGATAGAACACAAGAAAAAGGCAGAAGAACAAGAATTTACAAGCTGGGCGACTGCTCAACCTCAGTATGCTAATTTGATGTCCCAATACGCAGAATTGTATAAGGCTTATGCTCCGTATGCCCGTCATAGGGTTTTTATTACCGAAGGATTTTTAGCGTCTAAATGGGTGACAAATGCCTTGAGGTTAGAGAAAAGTATAGAAGCTTTAGAGGCTGTAAAAGGAACAGATGCTTACGAAAAAATGAAGCAGGAGACTTTGGCTTCTTTAGAAACATACGAAGCCACATATAACGAAACTGCAGATAAATCTGTGTTCGCTACAATGTTAGCCACTTTTTATAATGATATTCCTAAAAATCAACATCCTCAATTTTTCAAGGTAATTACTGATAAATATTGGAATGGAAGTGCAGAAGCAACTTTCAGAAAATATGCTGATATATTATGGAAAGAATCGAACCTGATTCAGCCCGATAAATTGAGAGCATTTTTAGCTGACCCGAGTTTAGCTAAATATAAAGGGGATATTGCCTTTGCTTATGCTAAAAATCTGGTGATTGCCGATTATATCAAGGAGAATTTTGGCGACAGGTTGAAAAATTTTGAAAATAAAAAAGCTGAGCTGGATCATTTATACATGCAGGCCTTACTGAAAAAGAATAATAATAAATTGATGTATCCGGATGCAAATTCTACCATGAGAATTACTTATGGAAACGTACAGAACTATTCTCCGAAAGATGGTGTCCTTTATAAAGAGACTACTACTATAGAAGGAGCAATGGCGAAGTATATTCCTAAAGATGATGAGTTTGATTTGCCTGCTAATTTCATTGAAGCTTTCAATGCAAAGAATTACGGCCAGTATGGCAAAAACGGGACTTTAATTGTCAACTTTATTTCAAACAATGATATTACCGGCGGTAACTCCGGTTCTCCTGTAATTAACGGAAAAGGTGAGTTAATAGGTCTGGCCTTCGACGGAAATTGGGAAGCGATGAGCGGTGATATTGCTTTTGATAAAAATTTTAAAAGATCCATTAATGTAGATATTCGCTATGTTTTATGGTGCATAGATGTATTAGGAGGAGCGAAGAATATCATTAATGAATTGGATATCAAAAAGTAAATAAAGTTATTCCAAATACAGATCAAACACAAAACCGCATATTTCAACTAATAGAAAGAAACGGATAAATATGTAAGTTCATTAGCAGGAACTGGCAATATCTGAACTTTGATATTCAAGTTCCTGCTATAAACGCAGAGATTCCTGTCTGGACTGACAGGCTGTCCCCGAAAAATTAGCATCAATCTACAGTTAACGTAAAAAACACTCATAATTCAGTCTTGCTAAGTGTGTAGCTAACCATTG
>NZ_JBEBVH010000002.1:0-47268 GCF_040392825.1 Pseudopedobacter sp. | reverse complement strand
TTTATTATAAGTTTTGCTGGTAGTAATATTGGTAAGATAATCTTTAAGTGCCCCTACATTTGGATCAATCGACATACAGTTATCATTAAGGATAACCAGCAGATTTGATTTTTCAATACCACCATGATTTAATGCTTCAAAGGCCATTCCGGCAGTCATAGAACCATCACCAATGATAGCGACATGCTGTCTGTCATTTTCTCCTTTCAGATGTGAAGCCACGGCCATGCCTAATGCTGCGGAAATAGAAGTGGAAGAATGCCCTACCCCAAAAGTGTCATACTCGCTTTCTGCTCTTTTTGGGAAACCACTTATCCCTCCGTATATCCTGTTGGTATGGAATATATTTCTGCGGCCTGTTAGAATCTTATGACCATATGCCTGATGACCTACGTCCCAAACTAAACGATCGTATGGCGTATTCATTACATAATGTAAAGCAACGGTAAGTTCTACTACACCTAAGCTAGATGCAAAGTGACCACCATTTACAGATACCACATCAATAATATATTGTCTAAGTTCTTTGCAAATTTCGACTAAATCTTCTTCCTTAAATTTCTTTAAATCAGAAGGCGTATTGATTTGAGTTAGTAGCTTGCCCGCCTTTACTTCCATGTTTTCTATTAAAATAATTTACAAATTTAAAAGAATTCCTGACTTAAACATGTGATATGTTTTAGATTATGATTTGCAGATAACTATATTAAGCTTAATAAAAACAATCTATATTTGCGGCTGAATAATGGAAGCGGTAGAGAATTTTTCTATTAAATTACCAGTTTTCGAAGGACCCTTCGATTTGCTCCTTTTCTTTATAGAAAGGGACGAATTGGATATCCATAATATTCCTATTGCCAAAATTACGGATGATTTTCTGGAATATATTCACCAGATGAATTCATTAAACATGGAGCTGGCCAGTGAGTTTATTTTTGTCGCCTCGACTTTGATGAGGATTAAAGCAAAGATGTTGTTGCCGCGAGTGGAAGTAGATGAACAGGGTAATGAAATTGATTTAAAGCAAAACCTTATTCAGAAATTGATAGAATACAAACGCTTTAAAGAAGTTACGGAGACTTTTAAGCTCCTGGAAGAAGACAGGTTTTTTAAGGAGAGAAGAGGAAATATCGTGGAGGATGTGAAGCGATTTGAACAAACGGGGAATTCTGGAGAAGAACTTGCAACCTTTGATTTGTACAAATTGCTGAAAGTTTATCACCGCATGATGAGAAATTACAGTATCCGTTCAGAAGAAGTAAAACATACTGTAGTTAAATATCCATATACGATAGAAGAACAAAAGCTGGTTATTTCACAGTTGTTAAACATCAATGCCAGATTAGATTTTAAAAATATTGTACAGCATTCAAAAGATAAGGTTCAGTTTGTTTACAATTTTTTGGCTGTTTTAGAAATGCTGCAACAACAATTGATTAATATTCAAATTGGATTAGGGTTTAATAACTTCTGGATTGTAAATAAAGAAGAGATTGCTCAATAAAATCAATAACATGTAATTCATCTTTCAGACCAATTTCCGGGTTCTTATTTTCATAAATGCATGATATTACCTTTTTTAAGAACTCGTCATGTTTATCTGCTGAGCCTTTATAAAAATGATAGTTATTGGCATGTGATATTTCCTGAAATGCAGGCAGGTCTATCTTGTCTTCAACCTGTATAAAATCCAGCTTTTCCATATATTGTCCTCCAACTTTTACATTCCCCTTCGTTCCGATAATTGTTAAACTGCTCTCTATATTTGTGTTCCAGGATGCATTGGTGAAATTAAACAAACCTCGGCCGCCATTTTTTAGCTTAAATTTAATGTTCCCACTATCATCAAACTCGGTTTTTACAGTATCATTTAAATTAAACGTCTCGGCAGAGATATCTACAGGTGAGCCACATAGCCAAATCATTAAATCAATAAAATGGCTAAACTGTGTATATAATGGACCTCCACCTAAATTGGAGGTAGCTCTCCAGGGAGATTCAGCATAATATTTCTCATTTCTGTTCCAGAAGCAATTAATTTGAATATAGCGTAGCTCGCCCAATCTTTTCTGCTCCAGTATTTTTTTTAGCCAGATAGATACCGGGCTATATCTGTTTTGCATTACCGCAAATACTTTTTTGCCCGAAATTTCTTCCGCTTCCATCATGTTATAAACATCATCTGTGCTTAATGCAATAGGTTTTTCGCAAATTACATGATAGCCCGCTTTCAGACAGTCTATTGTTTGCTGAGCATGATTGCCATTTGGAGTACAAATGCATACGATATCTGCAGGGATTTTATTTTTAAGGAAATCTTCCAGTGAAACAAAAAAAGGTACTAAATCGATAAGATTCTTACGTTTGTTAAAATCAGTATCTACAGCAGCTATCAATTCTGCATCAGGCAAAGATTTTATAATCTTGGCATATTTTGAACCTATATTTCCAACTCCGACAATTACAAAACTCAGTTTGTTCATTTATAGTTTTTTAATCTAAAAATCCATATAAAATTCTAAATTTGTCTTTTAAAAGGCGGATGCTATAAGTCCCTAAAGATTAGAAAAAACTTTTAATCTGAAAAGGATTATTTTAATTTAACGATAGCAATATATAAAAAAATTTCATGAAAAAGGACGAAATTATTTTTGATTTAATCAACGAAGAGTTGCAAAGACAGGAGCAAGGCATAGAACTTATTGCCTCCGAAAATTTTGTTAGCAAGCAGGTTATGGAAGCTGCTGGTTCTGTTTTGACCAATAAATACGCAGAAGGGCTTCCGGGAAAACGTTATTATGGAGGTTGTGAAGTTGTTGATGAAATTGAAAATATTGCTATCGAAAGAGCTAAACAGCTATTTAACGCAGAATGGGTTAATGTTCAGCCACATTCCGGAGCACAAGCCAATACAGCAGTATTTTTAGCTGTTTTAAAACCTGGTGATAAGATTTTAGGTTTCGATTTGTCTCATGGCGGTCACTTAACTCATGGCTCTCCGGTAAACTTTTCTGGTAAAGTATACCAACCGTTTTTTTATGGAGTAGATGAAGAGACTGGTTTAATTAATTATAAACAATTAGAAGAGGTAGCTTTAAGAGAAAAACCCAAATTAATTATTTGTGGTGCTTCTGCTTATTCCAGAGATTGGGATTACGTATTTATCCGCTCAGTAGCAGATAAAATTGGTGCTTTGGTTTTAGCAGATATTTCTCACCCTTCAGGTTTAATTGCCAGAGGTTTATTGGCAGATCCGCTTCCGCATTGTCATATCGTAACAACAACTACCCATAAAACATTAAGAGGCCCAAGAGGTGGTATTATTATGATGGGGAAAGATTTTGATAATCCTTGGGGATTGACGACACCAAAAGGAGAGATAAGAAAAATGTCTGCAATTTTAGATAGTGCAGTTTTTCCTGGAACTCAGGGCGGGCCTTTAGAGCACATTATTGCTGCTAAAGCAGTTGCTTTTGGTGAAGCGTTAAGTGATGAGTATATGGAGTATGTACTTCAGGTAAAGAAAAATGCTGCAACTTTAGCCAAGGAACTGGTTGCTCGTGATTATAAATTAATCTCCGGAGGTACAGATAACCACCTGATGTTAATTGATCTATCGAATAAAAATATTACGGGTAAAGCAGCAGAGGAAGCCTTGGGTAAGGCAGACATTACTGTTAATAAAAATATGGTTCCTTTTGATAAGAGATCGCCATTTGTAACTTCTGGTATTCGTATAGGTTCTGCAGCTATCTCTAGCCGTGGTCTAAAAGAAACAGAAATGGTTAAAATTATTGGTTTCATTGATGATGTGATCAATAATTATGAAAACGAAGACCGTTTAAAAGAGATCAAACAGGAAGTGAATGCATTAATGAAAGCGTTCCCTTTGTACAGTAAATAGTTATTATAATATAAATGGTTGAAGTCCCTGGAATTAAATTCAGGGACTTTTTGTTTTTCAATAGAATTGAAACAAATTTATAGTGTTCTGAGTATAAACTAAGAAAAGGGGAGAATATGGAAAAGAGTTCAATACAAGTACTTGTTGTTGATGATGATGAAATCAATATCTTGATATCTCGAAAAGTATTATCAAAGTATTTCAATAATGTGGAATTTGAAACAAATAGTACATTAGCTTTAGAAAAAATACTTGCCAAGAAATTTGATGTAGTGTTATTGGATGTAAATATGCCAGTAATGAATGGGTTTGATGTAGTGAGTCGTGTAAGGTCTCAGGAAGATATATACTTTAAGCAGTTACCAATTATTGCTAATACCGCTTCAATTTTACCAGAAGATATAGAGGAAATTTTAAATAGTGGCTTTACTTCTTACCAATCTAAACCACTAAGAGTAGATGTGTTATTACGTGAGATAGATAAGCTCATGGCAAATGTACATACTTGAAAAGAGAAAGGACTGGCTTAAAACCAGAACGGTTGTCGCCAGTCCAAATCTAAATTAACGCTCTCGAGTATTTATACAGATAAAAGAGCAAAAAGGTTTCAATTTTTTTGAAAACAACCTAAAGTGGAAGGAAACAACCTATCTATTCCTTTTAAGTCTTTCATTATAAATGTATTGAATTTCGGAATGTTGATGTTTTCCCCATATTTTAAGAAAGCACTTTCATGACTTAACTGAAAGATATCATATCTTGGATTAATGAATAAAGGATCAATATTAAATACATTATTGTTTCCTTGTATTTGATCTGGAGTGTCAGTTTTAATAAGATTGCTCTTAAATTCTACATCGAAGAGCTTCTCTTCGGTTTTTTTTAACTCAATTTCATTTCTGTTATTTCCCCAAATGATATTATTAATAAAATTTGCACTTAGATCTAAAGTATTGTTTCCGGAGAGCGAGCTGTTAGAAATAAAAATAGCAGCAGTATTCCTTGACATGCTAAAATTGTAACCAGCAAAAGTGTTTTGATAAAACTGGAATTTTCCACCATTTGATAAGGATAATAAAAACTGGCCACAATTAAAGATCAGGTTGTTAATCCCGGTAATCTCTCCGTTATTTGCGATAATACCTGCAACCTGATGATTTTTTATAATAGAGTTGGTAATTAGTAGCTTAGTGTTGTTGTTGCTGCTTAAAGAATCTACCTGAATTCCTGTAAGCGCATTTTTAATGATGCAGAAATTCAGATGATTATCTTTCGATCTGCTGGTGAAATGAAGTCCTTCCCATTGCCCCGGTTCATCTCTGTAAATTCTCTCCATTCTATCGCTGGCGAAAGTAATCGAATCGTTTAAACTTCCATTAGCTTGCAAACTCCCGTTTATAGTAAGCTTTGCTTTTTTATGAAAGAACATTCTTACTCCGGGATCTAATGAGAGAACAGTGCCGTTGGTTACCGTGTTGTTTCCATAAAAGACGTAAGGTTTCCCTTTTTGAAAAGTAATATTTGTATTGATTTTTTCATCGCTCATGTATACTGCATTCTGGCCGTAAGCAACTAAAGGTAGTTTCTGCATTCTTCCATTATAAGTCATTAACAGCGAATCCTCTATAAGAAAAGGAGAATCTGAACTATTAGGGTCGATAAAAGCTTTAACAAATACATAGATAGAGTCGTTGCCGGCAATTTCGATGTTACTAAGAGTGTTCGTTGTTAAACCATTGATATTTATTTTAAAGCTGGAGGTGTTACCTCCGGATAAAGCCAGTTCATTAATTAATATTTTATGCTTATTATAATTGAAAACTTTAATAGTCCTCGTTGTACTTCCTTTATCTGTAAAAATAGTATCGAAAAGTACAGAATCTGTTGAAAAGAAGAGTCTGGCTTCGGAATTTTCTCCCACAGAAGAGTTGTCCTTGCAGGCTGTACAATATAGTGCCAGTATAAATATAAAGAGTGTAAGTAATCTCATACTTACCAAAAATAATATAAATTCAGTTAAGAGGTGTAGGCAATTCCCATAATAGAAATTTTGTCTATTTCGGCATTGTTTAGTGCATGAAAACATGCTTCCAGTGTCGCTCCTGTAGTTATAGTATCATCTACTAGGATGGCTTTGTTAATATTCATTTCATTTTTTGCTGTAAAAGAAGCCTTAAGGTTGTCGTATCTGGATATTCTGCTTTTTTGAACCTGGCTGTCGGCATATTTGATTCTTTTTAAAACATCGGTCATAACCGGAATACCTAAAATGTTAGAAAGGCCTATGGCAATTTGCTCACTTTGGTTAAAACCTCTTTTTCTTTGCTTGGTTTTATGCAGAGGTACAGGGATTAAAGCATCAAAATCACTATAATCGGAAAATTTAACCAATTGCCTACCATACATTTCACCCAACCAAATACCAAGTTCCGGCATATTGTTGTATTTTAACTGATGCATGAGATTTTGAACAATTCCACCCTGTTTAAAATAGAGATAAGCTGATGCACTTTGAATATTTGCTCTTCCCCAAAATGTCTTTTCTAATTGATTTTCTTTGTGAATATGAAAATTAGTAAAAGGGAGATTGTATATGCATGACGTACAAACCAAATTTTCCTGAGTCGTAAGCATGGTTTTGCAACCATTACAAAGGTTGGGGAAAAATAAAGATTTAAAATCCAAAAGGTATCTATTTAACAGATTCATTCTCTTAAGTTAAGAATAAATCCGCTAATATTATTTAGCTCCTTCTTTAACAGCAAGCTGTCCACAGGCTGCATCTATATCTTTTCCCCGGCTCCTTCTAATATTGGTAGTAACGCCTTGCTTTTTTAGATAATTTGCAAAAACCTCAATCTTATCTTCCTCGGCATTGGTAAAATCCGCAAATGAAATGGGATTGTATTCTATAATATTAACTTTACAAGGAATATGCTTACAAAATTTTGCTAATTCTTTCGCATCCTCAATCCCATCGTTAAAATTGTTAAACACGATATATTCGTAAGTTACCGGGTTCTTGGTTTTGGAATAAAAATATTTAAGTGCTTCTGCCAAAGATTTCAAAGAGTTCTGCTCATTTATTGGCATAATCTCGTTACGTTTTTCATCATTGGCTGCATGTAAAGACAATGCGAGATTAAATTTTACATTGTCGTCGCCAAGTTTCTTAATCATTTTTGCAATACCTGCAGTAGAAACCGTAATACGTTTTGAAGCCATATTTAAGCCATCTTCCGAAGTAAGTTTCTCTATAGACTTGAGCACATTGGAATAATTTAACAATGGTTCGCCCATACCCATATACACAATATTGGTTAACGGAATGCCGTAATTCTCTTTAGCCTGTTTATCTATCAAGACCACCTGATCATAAATTTCATCGGCATTTAAATTACGTTTTCTATCCATATAACCCGTAGCACAAAATTTACAGGTAAGGCTGCATCCAACCTGGGAAGATACACACGCAGTCATTCTATCTGGTGTAGGAATAAGAACACCTTCAATTAAATGCGTGTCATGCAGTACAAAACTATTTTTTATAGTCTTATCGGAGCTGAATTGTGAGCTATTTATTTTTACGGCATTGATGACAAAAATCTCATTAAGTTTATCCCTTAAACTCTTTGATATATTGGTCATTTCATCAAACGAAGTAGCTGATTTTTTCCATAACCACTCATAAATTTGATTCGCTCTAAAAGATTTTTCATTTAATTCTATAAATTTGGATCTTAAATCTTCTAGCGAAAAACTCCGAATATCAGACTTTGTTGACGCTGTGTTCATACGTTTGCAAAATTACGGAATAATATTTGGATTATAATTGTAGCTATCCTAAACAATATCTTAAGTTAAATGTTAAAAAAATGTTGTTGATTTTAGTTAATCCTTTCAAATGAAAAAATTTACGGCAGATTACGTTTTTACTGTAGACGGCAAAACCCCAATACCAAATGGTTTGGTAGTAACGGATGATGAAGGCAGGATATTGTCTGTATCCAGCTATAATGATGATAATGATAAAAGTATAATACATCATAAAGGAATAATTGTACCGGGTTTTATTAATTCCCATTGTCACCTTGAACTATCTCATTTAAAAGGGAAAATTGAAGAAAAAGAAGGTCTGCCAAACTTTATTAAAAAGGTATTAGCATTGCGGAATGTCTCCGAAAAGGAGATAATAACGGCTATGAAGGAGGCAGATAAATTGATGGAGAAGAATGGTATTGTAGCTGTGGGAGACATTTCCAACACTTCTATTTCTGCAGATATAAAAGCCCAAAGTAATATCAAGTATCATACATTTATAGAAATGGTCGGAATTGACCCGGACATTGCCGATGAATTAGTAGAAAAAGCAGATGCTATGAAATCTGAATTTGCTAATGCGGGGTCGGTTTCTATTACACTGCATGCAGCCTATACCTTGTCAAAGAATCTTCTCAAAAATTTCAGAAAATATTGTAAGACCCATAAGAATTTAATCAGCATACACAATCAGGAAAATGACGATGAGAATGCATTGTATAGATATAAAACAGGAGCTTTTGTAGATTTTTATAAAGATTTAGGTATAAATATAGACCATTTTGTGGCTATGTCTAAAAATACTTTACAGGCTTTGGTACCTCTTTTTCCGCAAAACCAAAACATATTGTTGGTTCATAATACCTTTACGTCTCTGAAAGATGTATATATGCTTAAAAGATTCGATCATGGTTTTTATTGGTGTTTTTGTCCGGGTGCTAACCTGTACATAGAAAACACGCTTCCCCATTTCGACTTTTTTACAAAATCTGAACTCCCGGCAACTTTGGGAACAGACAGCCTGGCTTCTAATAAAACACTGAGTATTTTAGAAGAAATGAAAATTGTAAAAAACAGCAGGCCAGAAATTTCTTTTGAGACAATGCTTCAATGGGCAACTTTAAACGGAGCTAAATTTTTTGGATGGGAAGGAGAGTTGGGAAGTATTGAGAAAGGAAAAAAACCAGGCTTAAATTTAATTACAAACTTTAAAGATGGGCACATCACAGACAAATCTGAGGTGGTGAAATTGATTTAATACTTGTTGTTTTCGACTTAAAACTTGACTTTTATCATTTAATTGATTTTAATAGATGAAAGCTTGTTTAATTATTGTTTCAGGTAAAGTTCAGAGAGTGTCTTTTAGGGCTTCAACAAAAGTAGTAGCCGATCAAATGGCTATAAAAGGAATTGTTAAGAACCAACCGGATGGAACAGTGTACATAGAAGCAGAAGGTGACGACATGATGCTGAATTTTTTTATAGATTGGTGTAAGTCGGGGCCCGATGAAGCTAATGTAGAAAGCATTGAAATTAAAGATATAGAAATAAAAAACTATAGTAATTTTGCAGTCTTAAAGAAATAAGATTTGTCTTCTATAAAGAAATTCGCCGGACAAACGGCTATATACGGCTTAAGTACTATCGCTTCGCGAATACTTAATTTCTTTCTGACTCCTATCTATACAACTGTATATGCACCAAAAGCGTATGGGGTTTTTACAACTATGTATGCCTGGGCTTCTGTTCTAAATGCTATTATGGCTTTTGGGATGGAAACAACTTTCTTCAGGTTCATAAATAAAAAGGAAGATAAGGAAAGAGTATACAACAATACCTTTTTTGTAATTGCATTTATAGCTTTAATATTTGTAGGAACTGCTTTTTTATTTATACGGCCGATAGCCGAATGGATGCAGTCCGGAAAAGCAACATCTTTACAGGATTATATCTCTTTCATTCAATATTTTATCGTCATTTTAGCTTTTGATGCATTATGCGTTATACCTTTTGCCAGGATCAGGGCAGAAGGGAAGCCATTTCGATATGCATTTATAAAACTGGTGAATATTTTAAGTTTTATAGGACTTAATTTATTCTTTCTGTTTGTCGTTCCTTTAATTATAGAAAATAATTGGCCATTGGCTACGTGGTTTGCAGGTTGGTATAAACCCGGTTGGATAGGCTACGTATTTTGGTCAAATCTGTTGGCAAGTATACTGACTTTTGCTTTGCTTTTGCCAGAACTTATGAAATTGACTTTCAAAGTTGATAAAAGATTGCTTTGGGATATGTTTCATTACAGCTGGCCGGTACTTATTGCCAATCTTTCTTTCATCATAAACGAAAATAGCGACAAAATTTTTCTGGAAAAGCTGTTACCGCCGTCTATTAGTGATAAGCAAGTCGGTATTTATGGCGCCTGCACTAAATTGGCTATATTCATGAATATCTTCATTCAGGCATTTAGGTTAGGTGCCGAGCCGTTTTTCTTCAGCAGTTCTAAAAATAAAGACGCAAAAGAAACTTATTCGCTGATTATGAGTTATTTCATAATAGCATTGGTGTTGATTTATGTTGGCCTGATTGCGAATATTGACATTTTAAAATATTTTATAGGAGAGCAGTTCTGGGATGGTTTATATGTAGTGCCCATTCTTCTTTTAGGATATCTTAATCTTGGAATATACATGAATCTGTCTATATGGTATAAACTATCCGATCAGACAAAATATGGATTGTATATCTCTGGAATAGGAGCCGTTTTGACTATTGTACTTAATATCGTATTCATACCGATGTATGGATTTATAGCATCAGCATGGGTTTCTTTATGCGCCTATAGTGTGATGATGATTCTTTCCTATCTGTGGGGGCAAAAACATTATCCTATTCCATACAGGATAAAAATAGACTTGCTATATATTGCAGTTGCGACAATTTTGGTTTATACCTCATTTGTAGTTTTAAATAGAGACATTATCTGGGGGAATGCGTTATTCGTCATTTTTACAGTATTAATTTTATATATTGAAAAAGAAAATCTAAAAAAGATATTTTTGAAATAATGAAAATTAAAATCATCAATAAATCCAAAAATCCTTTGCCAAACTACGAAACCAATCTTTCTGCAGGCATGGATTTAAGAGCAGACATTGAAAAAATAATCACTTTAAGGCCTTTGGAAAGAAAATTGGTTCCAACTGGTTTGTTCATAGAATTACCTGAAGGTTACGAAGCGCAAATTAGACCCAGGAGCGGTTTAGCCTATAAATTTGGGATTACGGTATTGAACAGCCCGGGTACAATAGATGCGGATTATAGAGGTGAAGTGAAGGTTCTTTTAGTTAATCTTTCGTCAGAAGAATATACTATTCAGCCAGCGGACAGAATTGCACAAATGGTAATTGCTAGTCATGCTACAATAGAATGGGAAGAAGCTGTAGAGCTTAACGAAACCGTTAGAGGTGCAGGAGGTTTAGGGCATACTGGAGTGAATTAATTTCCGTTTATTAAAGTCAATTAAGAAGTGAGGTTTATTCTGAAAAAATACGCGTTGTTAAGTGCATTTCTGTTTTTATGTCTCGGAAGCTTTTCTCAAAAGCAGAAGGAAATACAACAGGAATTGGTCCTTATTGCAGGTAAACCCATTTCTGCTGCAGATAGTCTTATTATAGAAAACCTGTATTTTTCTGGGTTACAGAATAAACTAAATCAGCAAACAAAGGCAGCATTAAACAATTTTAATCAGATTATCGCTGTAGATCCGCAACAGCATAACGCTTATTACGAAATGGCTCAAATTTATTTCAAGAATAAGGAATACGATTTGGCTAAAGAAAGTATACAAAAAGCGCTTACAATTAATACTGCTAACGAATGGTATTGGGTACTGTCGGCAAGTATCTATCAGGAATTAAAAGATTATAATTTATTAAATTATACACTTGATGAGCTGATAAAGTTGTCGCCCGATAGAACCGAGTACCGTTTAGAGAAGGCCAATACTTTGATGTTATTGCAAAGGCCAGAAGATGCATTGTCTGAATATCGGGAGATAGAAAAGAATATAGGAGCCAGTTTGGAAACGTTGGAAGGCAAACAAAGAATTTATCGGTTAATGGGAGATTTCAAATCGGCAGAAGCCGATTTAAAACAGCAGATAACATTAGATCCGACTAATTTTAGATATTATATACTTTTAGGCGATCTGTATTTTAATAACAAAGACAAAGAAAAGGCGCTAGAAACTTATAAGAAGGTCAAAGAGCTTGATCCGGGGAATGGATATGTAAATCTGGCACTTTCGGACATTTATAATTCGGAAGGAAAAACTGAAGAAGCCTTTGCAGAATTGACTCAGGTATTTAGGGTGTCGGAAATCAATATTGATCAGAAAATTAAAATTATTATCAGCTATTTTTCACGTTTCCCTGATCTGAAATATGTGAGATATGCCGAAACATTAGCATTTATATTAACTGAAGAATATCCGCAGGAAGCAAAAGCTTTTGCTATTTATGGTGATGTTTTATTCCAGAAAACAGAATATCAAAAAGCGGGAGAAGCCTATCAGCAAGCTATTGCGCTAAATAAAAATATTTATGCTGTTTGGGATCAGTTGGTAAGGATTAAGCTTAGTCTTAACGACATGAAAGGCGTTGTGGAAACCGGAGAGGAAGCTTTAACTTATTTTCCGCAAAGCGGTAGTATTTATGTTTACGTCGCTATTGGACTTTCCCAAATGAAAGAAAATGAAAAAGCGATATCCTATCTTAATAATGCGCTGAATTTTGATCTGGAAAAAGGCATGAAAGTACAGGTTTATAGTAGTCTGGGAGATGCCTATCAAGGATTAAAAAAATATAAAGAATCTGCAGACTCCTATGAGAAGGCACTTGCTTTGGATGCGAATAATGTTTATGCCTTAAACAATTATGCGTATTATTTATCGTTAAGGACAGAGAGGTTAGATAAAGCAGAACAGATGTCTCTGAAATCTAATCAGCTAAGTCCAAATAATGCTTCTTTCTTAGATACTTATGCATGGATATTGTTTAGGCAAAAGAAATATGAGGAGGCAAAAGAATGGATAGAGAAGGCAATAAATGCCAGTAAAGAAAAAAATGCGGTTTTATTAGAGCATTACGGCGATATTCTTTATCACCTGAAAGACGAGGAATCTGCTGTTTCTTATTGGAAAAAAGCAAAAGAACTAGGAGAAGAGAGTGCTGTTTTAGAGAGAAAAATCAATGAAAAGAAATATAGTGAGTAAATATTGGATTTTGCTGTTTGTGCCACTTTTTTGGTCGTGTGCCGCAAAAAAGAAACTAAAAGAGGTAAAGCAAGAGAAAATAGTAAAGGAAAATGAAATCTCTACGAATGATTTAAAGAAAACCCAGTTAGATTATGAAACCTTTACAGCAAAAGCAAAAACCAATCTTTCTTTAGACGGGAAAGTTTATGACGTAACCCTCAATCTTAGGAACAAAAAGAGCAAGATTATTTGGGTATCCCTAACTTATGTGGCGGGACTGGAAGCCGTTAGAGTATTAATTACACCTGATAGTGTGAGACTTTTGAACAGAATGACCAGTGAATATGCCGTTTACCCATTCAATTTTATTCACAGATATAGCAGTAAGCAAATAGATTTTAAGGCTTTGGAAGCTATGCTGGTAGGGAATTCTTTAGATCTACTTCTGGAGTCTGATCCTTCGATAACAAAAGAAAACGGATTACTTTTATTAAAAGGAAATTCAGCAGATCTGATGTTCGAGAGCGTCTACTCTTCTTTATTTAAACCCCAGAGTTTAAGTTTAAAAAAACAAATGCCTGCACAATCGCTAAATATCAATTACGATAGTTACACACAAATAGAAGGAAAACTGGTTCCTTTTAAAATAGGAATCGCATCGCAAATAGAATCGAAGGAAATCAAAATTGGGTTGGAATATCAAAATCCGCAATTTAATATACCATTGGAGTATCCATTTACCATACCCAAAAGATTTACACGTATAGAATAAAAAAATAGATACCTTTGTAAGGATGAAGCTTTTAAGATTAGCATTAACAGTTGTATTTTTAGGTATATATGGTTCTTCTTTTTCGCAAACAAGAGCAGAACTGGAGAGAAGAAAGGCTCAGCTCAATAAAGATATTGAGATGATAAACAATACTTTAAAACAGACCTCAACAAGTAAGAAGGTTACTTTAAAGGAGTTAAATGCATTAAAAGCACAAATAAGACTTCGGGAAGAAAAAATCAGGACCATTAATTCCGAAGTGAGATTGCTTGATGGAGAAATCAATCAGAATATGAATAATATTCGCTCTCTGCAAGCCCAGTTAAAACAATTGAAAACAGACTATGCTGCCATGATCAGGTTCGCTCAAAAAAATCAGGGAGCATATAGTAAGCTGATGTATGTTTTTGCTGCTGAAGATTTTAACCAGGCCTATAAAAGACTTAAGTACCTTCAGCAATTTAGCGAGTATAGGGTAAAGCAAGCTAAGTATATAGAAGAAACTCAAGCGGCGCTTAAAAATAAAGTAGCGACGCTCAATAAAAATAAGTCAGAAAAATCTCATTTATTGTCAGATCAGCAAAAAGAGAAAAATGTCTTAGGTCAGGCAGAGAATAAACAATCCAAAGTGATTAAAAGTCTAACCTCTCAGGAAAGAAAACTTAGACAAGATCTGTCGCAAAAACAAAGAGCTGCCGCACAGTTAGATCGGGCAATTAGGGCTGCAATCCAACGAGAGATAGCTTTAGCGAAGAAGAAGGCAGAAGAAGAAGCCAGGGCAGCGGCAGCAAAAGCCAGAGCAGAAGGTAAAGAGGCCCCTGCGGCAACAACAAGTACAAGCAGATCTTCCGTATTGGCAGCTACTCCGGAAGCAGCAAAATTGTCGGCCGGTTTTGTAAGCAATAGAGGAAGACTGCCATGGCCGGTTGCAAATGGAGTTATTACAGAATCTTATGGTACCCAGAAAATTGGAAATATTACTAAAGAAAATAATGGCTGGACAATAAGAGCAAACACAAATGCTCCGGTAAGAGCCGTGTTCGAAGGAACGGTAAGCCGTATTGTTGAAATCGCTGGTAAAAATGTGGTAATGATCAGACATGGAGAGTTCTTTACTATTTATCAGAATTTAAAATCTATTAGTGTTTCCAGTGGGCAGAAAGTAGGAACTAAACAGACTATCGGAACTGTAGCTTCAGATGAAGATGGAATTTCAGAAATTCATTTCGAACTGTGGAAAGGTATGGAAACCCAAAATCCGGGAAGCTGGCTGGCAAATTAAATTCAATAAAACAGGAAATAAAATCATAATAAATATATATTTGCGTTATGTATGTGATTATGACTCAGAATACTCTTTTGTTTTTAAATATAGGAGCGCAGGAAACAATACTTATAGTTTTTGCTGTTTTATTGCTCTTTGGAGGTAAAAAACTGCCTGAATTAGCAAGAGGTTTAGGAAAAGGAATCAGGGAATTTAAAGACGCTTCTGATGATGTAAAAAGGGAAATTCACAGAAACATTAATTCGTTAACTGCAGAAGAAGAGCTTAAACAGGAAGAAGAGGAAGAAAGAAAAAGATATCAGGAAAACGAAGAGAATAACAAAACAGCAGAATAAATACCAATTAATTTAATCAAAAAATATAAGAAAATGGGATTAGGAGCACCAGAGATAATATTAATAGTAGTAGCACTATTATTGTTGTTTGGAGGGAAAAAAATTCCTGAACTAATGAGAGGTTTAGGAAAAGGAGTGAAAGAGTTTAAAGAAGGCCAAAAAGGCATAGAAAAAGAAGAAAAAACATATAATCAGGACGATAAGAATTAATTTTTCATTATCGTACTATTTTAATATGTGCTTTCGGTTACTGAAAAGGCAGCCGAAAGTTCTCTTATTTTTACAATGCTCGCAGAAAAAACATACACTTACAACAGGTTACAAGATATTCAATCTGATATAAAAGCAGGTATATTGTCAGTGGAAGATCTGGTGAATTTTTATTTACATCAGATTCAACAGTTTTCCGACTTAAATGCTTTTATAGAAGTTTTTACAGAAGAAAGTATCCAACAAGCCAAATCCATTCAGGAAAAAATTACAAACGGAACTGCCGGGAAGCTGGCGGGAATGGTTATTGGTATAAAAGATAATATTTCATACAAGGGACATAAAGTTTCTGCCTCTTCAAAAATGCTGGAAAACTATACAGCTGTATATTCGGCAACTGTAATAGAACGCTTATTAAAAGAAGATGCGATTATTATAGGACGTTTAAATTGCGATGAATTCGCAATGGGGGCCTCTAATGAAACCTCTTATTATGGTCCGGTAAAGAATTTTATTGATCCAAGAAAGGTATCAGGCGGATCTTCCGGGGGTTCTGCCGTAGCTGTACAGGCTAATATGTGCCTGGCCTCTTTAGGTACAGATACAGGAGGTTCTATTCGCCAACCAGCTGCTTTTTGTGGAGTTATAGGCATAAAGCCAACTTATTCCAGAGTATCAAGATACGGAGTTATTGCATATGCTTCTTCTTTTGATCAGGTTGGTCCTATAACCCGTTCTGTAGAAGATGCGGCAATTTTGCTGGAAGTGATATCGGGTAGAGATGAAAATGATAACATTTCTTCTGGTAAAGAAGTTCCGCAGTATAGCGAATTATCCAAAGCAGCTCCCAAAAAGATTGCTTATATAGAAGAGACTTTAAATGCCGAAGGACTGGATCCGGAAATAAAAAAGAATATAAAAGAACAGATAGCGCATTTAAAGGCTATCGGACACACGGTAGAACCTGTTTCTTTTGAATACCTGGATTATGTTGTTGCCACTTATTATATTTTAACAACAGCAGAGGCGTCGTCAAATCTTTCCCGATACGATGGGATACATTATGGACATAGAAGTGAAAAGGCTTTTGATTTGGAAAGTACTTATAAATTGTCCAGAAGTGAAGGATTCGGAGACGAAGTAAAACGTAGAATTATGTTGGGAACCTTCGTTTTAAGCGCAGGTTATTATGACGCGTACTATGCAAGGGCACAAAAAGTAAGAAGACTTATAAAAGACAAAATAGAACATATATTAAAGGGATATGATTTTATTTTAACCCCAACAACCCCAAGCCCTGCCTTTGATATTGGTGCTAAAATTACAGATCCTTTAGAATCATACTTAGCCGATATTTTTACCGTTATAGCATCTTTAACCGGTCTGCCGGCAATCTCTGTTCCTTGTGGAACAACCGAAACAGGGTTGCCTTTAGGAATACAGATTATGGGGAGAAGTTTTGAAGAAGACAAATTACTTTCTTTTTCAAAAGACTATTTAGAGAAATAAATTTTGGTCAGCGAGCCAAAGAATAAAATATAAATAGGCTTATAGAGCCGCAAAAAACTAGAAGAATGGCAAAAACTTTCGCTCTGTTTTTTGTTGTTTGCAATTTAGCTTTTATCCATGGCTATGCACAAAACAATAAAATAAAAAGGGACACAGCCTACGTGAGTAGGCTAACTCCTGCAGAATCAAGGGTAATCAGGAATCTTGTGAATACAGATACCTCATTTGTGCACCCCCAAATAAATTTAAATACCGAACTTTTTAAGTATGATGCCAATCTGCTTTATAAATATAGGTTAGACTCCCTAAATTCGGAAATCTCATTAGATTATAATCCTTATGTACAATCGTATATAGATGTTTTTATAGCCCAACGGACACAACAGATTGGAAGAATGGTGAGTTTGGGTAATTATTATTTTCCAATTTTCGAAAAGGCCCTTAAAGAGAAGAATATCCCTGAAGAATTTAAATATCTCCCAATTGTAGAGTCTTCTTTAAACCCACATGCTGTTTCACGTTCGGGAGCTACAGGATTATGGCAATTTATGTATACCACAGCAAGAGGTTATGGCTTAAATATTGACGGCTATGTAGATGAAAGGAAAGATCCAATTACTTCCAGCTACGCAGCATGTAAATATCTTCAGGATGCCTATAACGAATTTGGAGATTGGCTATTAGCGCTGGCGTCATACAATTGCGGAATGGGGGCTGTTAAAAGAGCTCTGGATAAAATATCAGGAACCGTAAAAACTTATTGGGATATCAGGCACCTTTTACCTCAGGAAACCAGAGATTATGTTCCTAAATTTATTGCAGTAGCTTACATGATGAATTATTTCGATAGGCATATGGATGTGAAATCAATTCCCGAACTGGCATTTAAAATTGATATCGACTCCATTTATGTTAATAGAGGCGTTAGTTTCTCAAGTTTAGCAAATGTATTGAGGATAGAAGAAAAAGAGTTACAGATTTTAAATCCTTCCTACAAAAGAAATTTAGTTAATGGTACTGTTCAGGATCCAAAAAGACTGATTATACCTAAGGTGGACTTTTACACCTATGCACATTTATTTGATGTGCTAAACCCTGAGGCGGAAACAAAACTAGTGTACGCATCGGTTAAAACAACAGTGCCTGCTGTTGTTGCAAAAAAAGAAATCCATCATGTGGTTAAAAAGGGACAAAGTTTAGGAACTATCGCCAATACCTATCGTGTAGAAGTTCAGGATTTAAAGGTTTGGAATAAGATGAAAACCAATGCGATAGTACCCGGACAGAAAATTAAAATAATTAAGGAACAAACCACTCAGAAAAAAGCAGAGAACAATAGCTACCGAACTTATGTTGTTAAGGCTGGAGACACATTGTCTTCCATTGCGAATAACTTCAAAGGAGTTACTGTTGCAGCATTAAAAGAATGGAATAATTTGTTAGACTATAATTTGTCTGTAGGAGAGATATTGAAGATTAAATTGGATATGTAAACTTCGTGTTCTCTCATAGAAAGGCATTTTTAACGAAACAGTATATGAGCAAAACTACAAAAAAGCAGGATGCTCTAGACTATCATGCCAATGGTAGACCCGGAAAAATAGCTGTTGTACCAACTAAGCCAACCCGTACCCAGCGAGACTTGACACTGGCTTATTCTCCGGGAGTCGCAGAACCCTGTCTGAAAATTGCCGAAAAAAAAGAAGATGTATATAAATATACCGCAAAAGGAAATCTTGTAGCCGTAATAAGTAATGGAACTGCAGTTCTGGGACTTGGCGATATTGGTCCTGAAGCCGGAAAACCTGTAATGGAAGGGAAAGGTCTGTTATTTAAAATATTCGCGGATATTGATGTTTTCGATTTAGAGCTGGATGTGAAGAATGTAAATGAGTTTGTGAATATTGTAAAAGCTTTGGAGCCTACATTCGGAGGAATTAACCTGGAAGATATTAAGGCTCCCGAATGCTTCGAAATAGAGCAGCGGTTAAAGGAAGTCATGAACATTCCGGTGATGCATGATGACCAGCATGGAACAGCTATAATATCTGGAGCGGCTTTGTTAAATGCCTGCGAGATACAACGTAAAGCAATAGGAGACATTCAGGTCGTTGTTAACGGAGCAGGTGCTGCGGCAGTTTCATGTACCCGTTTATATATTTCTCTCGGCGTTAAACCGGAGCATATAGTAATGGTGGACCGTAGTGGAGTAATCAGGTCGGATAGAGAAGGCTTAAACGGTATAAAAAGAGAATTTGCAACAAAGAGAAACTTACATACTCTTGCCGATGCGATGAGGGGAGCCGATGTATTTATTGGTCTTTCTTCTGCAGATGTCCTTAATGCAGAAATGCTGAACTCTATGGCAAAAAATCCAATTGTTTTTGCTATGGCAAATCCAAATCCCGAGATAGATTATAATCTGGCGATTGATACCAGAAATGATATTATTATGGCAACGGGGCGATCAGATTTTCCGAATCAGGTAAATAATGTTTTGGGGTTTCCGTATATTTTTAGAGGAGCCTTAGATGTGAGAGCAACTGCAATTAACGAGGAGATGAAAATTGCGGCAGTTAAGGCAATAGCCGATCTGGCTAAATTACCAGTGCCCGAAGCTGTAAACCAGGCCTATAATTCTAAGAATTTAAAATTTGGAAAAGATTATATCATCCCAAAGCCCGTAGATAGCAGATTGATTACTACCGTTGCACCTGCAGTAGCCAAAGCAGCTATAGATTCTGGAGTTGCACAGGAAAGAATTACAGATTGGAATGCTTATGAGGACGAATTAAGAAAGCGGTTGGGATTGGAAGATACAATTATGCGTCATCTTTCAGATAAAGCAAAATCGTCTCCCAAACGTGTGGTTTTTGCAGAGGCAGACCATTATAAAATACTAAAAGCAGCTCAAATAGTTAAGGAAGAGGGCATAGCTATTCCAATATTGTTGGGAAATAAAAAAGCTATAGAATCTATTATAAAAGAGAGTTCTCTGGAACTTTCGGGTGTAGAAATTATAGATCCGTTAGAAGAAAAACAGTGGATAGAAGAATTTGCCCAAAACCTGTATTCAAAAAGACAACGTAGGGGAATTACTTTGTTCGATGCCCGAAAAAATATGCGGGACAGAAATTATTTTGGTGCCAGTATGGTTGAGTTTGGCTACGCAGATGCATTGATATCTGGCCTTACCCGAAATTACGTAGATACAGTAAAACCTGCTTTACAGATTATACGAACTATGGAAGGAGTAAACCGTGTTGCAGGAATGTATATGATGCTTACCAAAAAAGGACCAATTTTCTTTGCAGATACAACTGTAAACGTGAATCCCAGCGCCCGTGAATTGGTAGACATTACTGTTTTGGTAAATAATGCAGTAAAGCAATTCAACATAGAACCCAGAATAGCACTATTATCATACTCAAATTTCGGATCTAACGAGGGGACTATACCACAAAAAGTTAGAGATGCGGTGAAAATTCTTCATACAGAATATCCGGAAATTATTGCAGACGGAGATTTACAGGCTAACTTTGCCCTTAATTCAGAAATGCTTAGCGAAAATTTTCCGTTTTCAAAATTAGGAGAAGAGATGGCTAATACATTGGTTTTTCCTAATTTAGAGTCTGGAAATACGGCTTACAAATTATTGCAGGAATTGGGTGAAGCAGAGGCTATTGGGCCAATTCTGTTGGGCATGAATAAGCCGGTTCACGTACTGCAGTTGGGAAGCTCCGTCAGAGAAATTGTGAACATGGTAACTATAGCGGTAGTAGATGTTCAAGAAAAAGAAATATATGAGCAAGGAAAAGATAATTAACTTTATATTTATCTTGTTTTATTGTTGTGTAATTTATGTACGAATATATTGACGGTAAGTTGGCTTATAAATGTCCAACTTACATTGTTTTAGAAGCAGGTGGAATAGGTTATCATATCAACATCTCATTAAACACGTTTTCACTTGTAAAAGATCAGGAAAGATGTAAACTTTATACCTGGTTGCATGTAAAAGAGGATGGACATACGATGTATGGATTTGCCGAAGAAGGAGAACGGAGATTATTTCTTCATTTAATCTCTGTGAATGGGATAGGACCAAATACAGGAAGAATGATGTTATCCTCCATTTCTCCGGTCGAAATCGAAGAAGCTATTATCAGAGGTGATGTCGCACAAATAAAAGCTATCAAAGGAATAGGACCAAAAACAGCACAAAGACTAATTATAGAACTACAGGACAAGCTGAAAAAAAGTGGGGATGGAACATTGATAGCCATCAGACAGGACCATACAGCTAAAGAAGAAGCCATCAGTGCGCTGGTGATGCTCGGGTTTGTAAAAAACAGTGCTGAGAAGGCTGTTGAAGCAGCTGTAAAGGGATCGGATAAAATTTTGTCGGTTGAAGAAATAATAAAAGTAGCTTTAAAGAGTTTATAATTGAAAACTAACCAAAACCTCTTGATACATAATTTTACCCGTCTTGTTTTAAGACTGTTTTTTGCCTCACTGATTCTGATCACACCATTTTTCGATGCGACGGCTCAGAGTAATAAAAACGAAGATTCTAAAATGTCTTATCCGGTTAAGGATGAGCCAACGACACCTATTTTTGGTAAAAGTGGTGTTTTTCTGAAAAATCCGGAAAATATCAAGCGAACTGTAACTTATGATCCTATCACAAAAAAATATATTGTGAAAGAGATGGTGGGAACCAGAGAATACCGGCCGGCACAATATTTATCTTTCAGTGAATATCAGAAATTAGAACAACAAAGAGTTCAGCAGGAATATTGGGACAATCTTGTGGTCACCAGTATGGAAAAACCAGAGAATGGCATAATTCCATCTGTAAGGGTAAAAAGTAAGTCTTTTGAAAAGATTTTTGGTGGAAACACTATCAATATCCAGCCTAGAGGAACGGCAGATTTAACTTTTTCGGGCAGAATTAATAAAAATGAAAATCCGCTGTTTAACGAACGACAGCGTGTGCAGGGGAATTTTGACTTCGATCAAAGAATCCAGATGAATTTAACTGGAAATATAGGAGAGAAGCTGAAAATAACAACCAATTATAATACTGAAGCACAATTTGACTTCGAAAATCAGCTTAAGCTAGAATATACGGGGTATAAAGACGAAATTTTGCAGAAGTTTGAAGCGGGTATGGTTAGCTTCCCTTTAAATACAACATTAATTTCTGGTAGTCAGGCTTTGTTTGGAGTAAAAACCCAGTTGCAGTTTGGCAGACTGGGAGTTACCAGTATTTATTCTCAACAAAAATCACAAGCAAAGGAAATCAACATTACTAACGGGGCACAGCAAAATGAATTTAGATTAACAACAGATAATTACGAAGCCAATAAACACTATTTTTTAGCCCAATACTTTAGAGACAATTTTAATAGGGCAATGTCAAATTTGCCTATTGTTACATCAGGGATTGTAATTACGAGAATAGAAGTTTGGGTAACTAACAGAAGTAACAGTACAACGGATTCCAGAGATATTCTTGCTTTTATGGACTTAGGCGAAAATGCTCCATTTAATAGCCCTGCTAATATTCCGGGAGGAGTATTTGTGGGGGGCATGAGTCCCTTGCCTTCTGCTTTTGCCGATCCTAACTTCCCCGCACAATCCAATAACTTGCTTTCGGCAATCCCTCCGGGGTCAAGGCAAACGAATAATAATGATCTGGACGTTTTTTTTGCAGGTACAAGAAGGACAGATAATTATGCTAAAATTACTTATGCCAGAAAGCTGAATGACAGAGAATATACATTAAACTCTACATTAGGATACATTTCATTAAACAGTTCTCTTAATGCTGATGAGGTTTTAGCGGTTTCTTATCGTTATACCTATAATGGCAGAGAATATCAGGTGGGTGAACTTTCTACTGACAGGCCTGTAAATCCAGCAACTCCAGAGGTTTTATATGCCAAATTGTTGAAGAACGAAACCCTTAAAACCGATTTGCCAATATGGGATTTGATGATGAAGAACATTTATTCTTTGGGAGCTTATCAAATCAGTAAAGACGATTTCAGACTCAATGTCTTTCGTTTGGATGAACAGGGATTTGAAAAACCATTGCTTACTGAAGATGCAACCGATGCAAATGGTAAAATGTGGATTCAGATTTTAGGTTTAGACAGATTGAATCAGCAGGAAGATAAGAAGCCTGATGGTTATTTTGACTTTTTGGAAGGTCAGTTGATTGATTCTCAAAACGGACGAATTGTTTTTCCTTATGTAGAGCCCTTTGGACAGGATTTAGAAAATATTTTAGGCAATAATCAATCTCTGACCGATAAATATGTCTATAAACCACTTTACGATTCTACAAAGGCCATCGCACAGCAATATTTTCCAAATTTAAATAGATATGTTATTGCCGGTACCTATCAATCGCAGGTAAGTTCAGAATTTCAGCTGAATGCGATTAATGTTCCCGAAGGATCTGTAATGGTAACTGCAGGCAATATACAGCTAACAGAAGGAGCAGATTATACGGTAGATTACAATATAGGAAGGGTGAAAATCCTAAATGAAGCCTTGTTAAATTCCGGACAACCTATTAAAATCAGATTGGAAAGTAATGAACTCTTCGGTATCCAGCAAAAATCGCTCTTTGGAACCCGGTTTGATTATAGGGCAAACGAAAAGTTGAATTTGGGTGCTACCATTATGAGCCTTAAGGAAACGCCATTAACACAAAAGGTGAATTTCGGAGAAGAATCTATTTCCAACACCATTTACGGCTTTGATTTGAATTATAATACCAATAGCAGATTTTTAACGAAGTTAGTTGATAAAATTCCTTTTATTTCTACAAAAGAAGCTTCTTCATTTACATTTGGAGGAGAATTTGCAAAATTTAACCCCGGACACTCCAAAGCAATTAATTCAGATGGAGGTTCTGGCGGAGCAAGTTATATCGACGATTTCGAAGGAAGTAAGTCCATTATCGATTTAAAAAGTCCGATAGCATGGCAAATTTCCGGAACACCGCAGCGATTTGCAGAGGCGCAATTAAATAGCGATTTAGCATATGGTTATAACAGAGCAAAACTGTCTTTCTTTACCATCGATCCTATTTTCTATAACAGAACCGGAGGGTTTACCCCACCGAATATTGCAAATAATAAGGAGGAGCTTTCTAACCATTTTGTAAGGGAGGTTCTGGAAACCGAGGTCTTTCCCTTTAAACAAATTCCTACAGGTAGTTTATTAACATTACCAACCTTAAATCTGGCGTATTATCCAATGTTGCGTGGGCCCTATAACTACATCTCGACAGGATTGAGACCCGATGGAACTTTTTCCAATCCGAAAGATAAATGGGGAGGAATGTTCCGCAAGATCGAAACCAATGATTTTGAAGCATTAAATATTGAGTTTGTTGAAATGTGGATGATGGACCCCTTTGTATATAATACCACCGCAGAAGGAGGAGATTTATATATCAACCTGGGAAATATATCTGAAGATATTCTGAAAGATGGGCAAAAAAGTTTAGAAAATGCGCTTCCCGCAGATGGAGATCCATCTAAAACAGAAACTACAGCGTGGGGACGTGTTGCTAAATTACAGCCTGTAATCAATGCTTTTGATAATGATCCTAATGCCAGACAAGTACAGGATGTGGGATTAGATGGATTGGATAATGATTCTGAAGCGCAACATTTTGGTCCTCAGGTGAATCAAATTGCACCTTTGCTTAACCCGGATGCTGCCGAAAAATTGAGAAAAGACCCATCTACAGATGACTTTGAGTATTACAGAGGACCACAATTAGATCAGATGAATGCCGGTATTTTAAGGCGTTACGAGAATTTTAACGGTACTGAAGGAAATTCAATGACGCGGCAACAGGCCATGGACAAGTTGGGAATAGAAAATGCGGCCGCTACCGCTTTGCCAGATGGGGAAGATATTAATAGAGACAACAATTCTACAAGAGCCGATGAGTATTATGAATATAGAGTAAGTCTGAGACCTGCAGACATGGAAGTTGGTAAAAACTATATTACCGATGTGGTAGAAGCAAATGTTAAATTGGCAGACGGGACAACCAAGCCTGTAAAATGGTATCAGTTTAGAATACCAATAGCAGATAAGGATAAAGAAGCTGTTGGGGGAATACAAGACTTTAAATCTATAAGATTTATGAGGATGTATATGACCAATTTCGCTGATACAGCTGTAGTTCGTTTGGCAAAATTACAATTGTTAAGAGGTGAGTGGAGAAGGTATAATGCAGAAAGCAGGGCAGATAGAGTTTTAGCAGATGAGAGTTTAGGCCCGCAAAACCCAGACCAGTCAATTTTAGAAGTAAGTACAGTAAATATTGAAGAGAACGGAACAAGAACGCCAATTCCGTATGTAGTTCCCCCAGGTATCCAGAGAGAGCGGGATTTTTCTAACTTCCGAGGAGACACCAGACAAAACGAACAGTCTTTATCAGTTATTGTAAAAAATCTGAGCGAAGGGTTTGCAAGAGCAGCTTATAAAACCACCATGAATGATGTAAGGGCTTATAAGCGAATGAAGATGTTCATCCATGCAGAAAGTGCAGATGAGGCGAAACCTTTAAACGATGGGGATGTGAGCGCTTTCATCCGTGTAGGAACAGATTACAATGATAACTACTACGAATATGAAATACCGTTGAAAATTACCAATAAAGGAACACGTGATCCGGATTTAATCTGGCCACAGGAAAATTATCTGGATGTAGAATTTGCTATTTTCCAAAATGCGAAAACAGCCAGAAATAACTATAGAGATCCAATTAGTGGGCAGCCCTGGGATTACAGCAAGCCTTATGTTTACACGAATGGAAACAATAAAGTGACCATTAAAGGCCAGCCAGATTTAAGTAAGATCAGGACGATTATGTTAGGTGCCAGAAATCCGATCGGAGGACCTACGGATGAGAGGAGTGTCGAGATCTGGTTCAACGAATTAAGGCTTTCAGATTTTGATGAAAGAGGAGGTTGGGCAGCTACAGCAAGAATGAATGCAAAACTGGCCGATTTTGCAGATGTAACCATGTCGGCAAGTAATACTTCTATAGGATTTGGCGGATTAGAGACCCGTATCAGCGAAGTTAACAGGTCTGAAGACAGGTATTTCGATCTGGCTTCCAGTTTCGAGCTTGGTAAATTCTTCCCGGAAAGGTCTGGAATAAAAATTCCAATGTTCTTTAACTATTCAACTCAGGTAAGTACTCCTATGTACGACCCAAGAAATCCGGATATAGAACTGAAGAATATTATGTCCCAACTCAACAGAACGCAAAAAGATTCCATTTTGGAATATGCACAGGCGTTAACAACCAGACGGGGAATCAATTTTACCAATGTGCGTAAAATAAAAACTAGTCCCGATGCAAAAACAAGGTTATGGGATATAGAGAATTTCGCTGTAAGCTATGCTTATACCGAATACGATCATAAAGACTTCACTACGCAGAATGCTATGCAGAGAACGCATAGAGGAGCCTTATCCTATAATTACAACAAACAGGCAGAATTTATTTCGCCATTTGGAAAAGTAATTAAAAATAGGAACTTAGGCCTGGTTAAAGATTTCAACTTCAACCTGCTTCCAAATTTGCTCAATTTTAGAATAGAAGTAAACAGGTTATATTCCGAGAATACTTTGAGGGATAACGATCCGAATAATTTCATTCCAATCAGTACCACATTCAATAAAAACTTTAATATTACCAGGTTATATGGTGTGAGCTGGGATTTAACAAAATCGCTGAAATTGGATTTCAACGCTACAAATCTATCTGTTGTTGATGAGCCGGAAGGGCGAATTACAGGTCTGAAGAGAGATACTGTCTGGAATAATCTGAAAAGATTAGGCCGCACAACAGATTATAATCATAATATGACTTTAAGCTATACGGTACCTATCAATAAAATCCCGTATTTAGATTTTGTTAATCTGGTTACACGTTACCAAACCCAGTTTAACTGGATGACAGAACCATTATTAAGCTTAAACGATCCAAATCTTAACTTTGGTAACAGTATTCAAAACTCCCGTACCATTCAGGTAAATCCAACCCTAAATATGAATACGCTGTACAATAAATTTGGATTTTACAGAGAATTAAGAAAAAATCAGGATAAGGGATTTGGAGGAACTTTATTAAACATACTGTTTAGCGTTAAAAATATCAGTGGTTCTTATATCAAAAACGAAGGAACATTCTTACCAGGATATTTACCAAAAACAGATGCGTTTGGTGTAGATTTCTCTCTAAATGCCCCGGGATTAGGATTTATACTGGGTTCACAGGCAGATCTTCGGGATAGGGCCATTCGAAACGACTGGCTAACCCAGGATACGCTAATGAATCAGCTGTATGTACAGTCGTTTAATGAAAAGATCAATTTTAGAGGAACTTTAGAGCCTTTTCCGGATTTAAGAATTGAGCTTACTGCATTAAAAAGCAGCAGCAAGAATTACAGTACTAATTTCAGATATGATGACGACAGGCAAGGTTTCTATAATCTGAGCCCTATTACAAGCGGAGATTACAGTATTTCTATCATATCTTTAGGAAGCGCGTTTAAAGACAAAAACAGCAGTAAACACTCTGCTTTGTTTCAGGAGTTCCTTGCCAATAGAAAAGTAATTTCTCAAAGACTTGGACAAGAAAATCCAAATAGTGCAGGTATCGAGCCCGATGGATATGCCGACGGTTATAGTAAAAACTCACAAGATGTACTGATATCGTCCTTACTGGCAGCATACCTAAATAAAGATCCGAATAGTATCAACTTAAGCAGTTTTCCGAAAATACCAATTCCTAATTGGAGGTTGACGTATAATGGCTTGTCTAAGATGGACTTGTTCAGCAATTTATTCTCGTCATTTGATCTTTCGCATGGCTATAATTCTACTTATAATGTAAATAGCTTTAGCTCGCTCATCAGGTACGGAGAAAATAATGGAGCTGTTTCATCAAGAGATGTTGCAGGAGATTTTCTACCATTCTATCAATTCTCTCAGGTTACTTTATATGAGCAGTTTGTTCCTTTGTTAGGTGCAGATATGAGGTTTAAGAATAATGTAACGATGAATGTAGAATACAGAAAATCCAGATCCTTAAGTTTTAGCTTAGCGAATAGTCAATTGGCTCAACAAAAAGATCAGGCATTTGTTGTAGGGTTTGGTTATAGGACCAATAATTTCCGATTCCCTTTTGGTATGTTTAAAGGAACGGTACTTAAGAACGATTTGAATTTTAAAATAGATATTGCAATCAGAGATAATAAGACCGTAATCTACAGGGCAGATACAGATGATGCAGAGATTTCCGGAGGTTCTAAAAATATTACCTACCGTCCGAGTATCGATTATGTAGTCAATCAAAGATTTAATCTGAGGATTTATTACGACACCAATATTACAAGGCCATATACATCGCAAACATTCAATACGGCGTTCTCTAATTTTGGTGTGAACCTTCGATTTACAATTCAATAAAGAAAATAGGGATGTTAAAACATTTATTCTAATTTTGGGACTAAATTTGAAGGATGAGTAACAACGAGATTTTTAAAAAGCTAAGAGTCGCATTGCATTTACGTAATGATGAAATCATCGAGATTATGAAACTGGTGGATTTCCGGATTACAAAAAGCGAACTTGGAGCCTTTTTTAGAAAAGAAGATCATCCAAATTTTAAAAAATGTGGAGATCAGGTATTAAGGAACTTCCTGAATGGATTAGTAATCCATATGAGAGGAAACAAAGTTGAGGGAGATAAGACAGAGACTGAGAACGCAGAATAATAGACAAAAAATAATTTATCAGAAATAACTAAAATGAATTTTCCAGCAGAATTAAAGTATACTAAAGACCACGAATGGGTTAGAGTAGAAGCAGACTTTGCTTACATCGGCATCACAGATTTTGCGCAAAGAGAACTTGGAGACATTGTATTTGTAGACATTAATACGGTGGGTACGGAAGTAGCAGAAGGTGATATTTTTGGTACCGTAGAAGCCGTAAAAACGGTGTCAGATTTATTTATGCCTGTAACGGCTACCGTATTGGAACTTAACCCTCAATTAGATGCAAGTCCCGAATTAGTGAATTCAGATCCTTACGGCGAAGGCTGGATGGTAAAAGTTAGTTTACCAACAGCAGAAAGCAAAGGTCTTTTGTCGGCAGAAGAATACATACAGTTAGTAGGCGCATAAAAAATGTTAAAAGATATAAAGTATCAGGGATGGGCAATTCTTTGGACTGGCTTAGTCCTGATACTTTGTAATTTGCCTTCGGCAGATCTTCCTTCATCAGAGAAATTTTTTGAAGGTTTTGATAAAATGTGCCATTTAGGTTTCTTTTTTGTATTGGCCGTATTGCTTTTATATGGAAAGATAAAACAGCAAAAAAGTTACGAATATAGCTGGCTTACCATAATCAAAATCATCTTGTTAACGGCGTTTATTGGTGGAGGAATAGAAATTTTACAATGGAAAGTTTTTACTTACAGATCGGCAGAATGGTGGGATTTCTTTTCGGATATGGCAGGCGTAGGTATGGCTATCTTTAGTTACATGATATTGCACAGGAAGTTCAAGCATGCATAAAAAATATTTTCTCATTTTACTGATTACATTGTTTACGTTGCTTTTTTATTCATGTTCAGTTTTTAAGCAAGGTTGTAAATGTCCTAAGTTTTCTAGTAGAAATGTAAATTTCTAGTCACTTTCAATACTTCATTCTTTTACTTAAATACCTTATTTGGAATTATTATAAATAAGGTGTAAATTCGGAGCAAATCATAATCAGGATATGAAACTTTCTCAATTAAATAAAGGCGAACAAGGCATCATTAAAGAGTTTACTGACTTAGAAATGTCTGTTAAATTAATGGAAATGGGTTGTTTGCCAGGAGAAATTGTAAGAGTAGAAAGGATTGCCCCCTTAGGTTGCCCAATAGCTGTTAGCGTTTCTGGTTATCAATTATCTCTAAGAGTACAGGAAGCCGCAACTATAGAATTAATTTAAGATTGTATTGGAACATAGCATCAGAGTAGCATTAGTAGGTAACCCGAATACCGGAAAGTCTACTATTTTCAACGCATTAACAGGACTAAATCAAAAAGTCGGGAACTTCCCGGGAATAACTGTCGATAAAAAATCGGGTACTTGTAAACTCCCTGATGGGAAAATCGCGGAAATAATAGATCTACCAGGTACTTATAGCTTATATCCGAAAAGTATAGACGAGTCTATTGTATTTCAGGTATTGTCTGATCCCAGCCAGTCATCTTACCCGGATCTGGTAATTATAGTTGCTGATGCAACAAATTTGAAGCGAAATCTGCTGCTTTATACCCAAATTGCAGATTTAAAGCTCCCGGTAATCGTAGCTTTAAATATGATGGATCAGGCCGAAAAAGGAAATATTGATATCGATATTGATGGTCTTGCAAAAAAACTAAATGTTCCCGTTGTTCCTTTAGCAGCAAGAAAAGGTAGAGGTTTAGAAGAATTGAAGTCGGCTATTGCTCATTCTACCCGTTTACCGTTGCAGAATGATACCATTGATGTCGTTAGTCTGGCTCCTGATTTAATAGCTGATATTCAGGGTGAGTTAGTTATTGAGAATCCTTATGTAGCCTTACAGGTTGCACATCAGCATGAGTATTTAAGATACCTTTCTAAAGAAAAAAGTAATAGAGTAGAAGAACTTGAAGGGAAACATAATTTCCATACACAGGAATCTCAGGCGAAGGAAACCATAGAACGTTACAACTATATTAATGATATTCTCTCAGATACGGTAAGTCATAGATCTGTCGCATTAGAAGAAAATATCAGTAATAAAATAGACCATGTGCTTACCCATAAAGTTTGGGGTTTCGTAATCTTCTTCGGCATTTTGTTGTTTATCTTCAATGCTATTTTTTCCTGGTCTTCCTATCCTATGGATTTGATAGAAGGTTTATTTGTTTGGATCTCTGAGGTAGGACACGAAAAGCTTCCTGCAGGGTTACTAACTGATTTGATTTTAGACGGGATAATCGCAGGTTTAGGAGGAATTGTAATTTTTATCCCTCAAATAGCTATTCTTTTTGCCTTTATTTCCATTTTAGAAGAAACCGGCTATATTGCCCGGGTTACGTTTATGATGGACCGGCTAATGAGAAAAGTTGGGCTGAATGGTAAATCTGTAGTGCCGATGATAGGCGGTTTAGCCTGTGCAGTACCTTCAATTATGGCCGCAAGAACCATCGAAAACTGGAAAGACAGGATAATAACTATTATGGTTGTTCCTTTGGTAAGTTGCTCTGCCCGTTTACCCGTTTATACATTGCTGATATCTTTAATAATTCCTGAAGAAAAAGTCTTTGGAATATTTAACCAGCAGGCATTGGTCTTAATGGGGCTTTATATACTAAGCTTGGTGGCAGCTTTTGTAATAGCATGGATAATGAAAAAAATCATTAAGTCACGGGATAAAGGTTACTTCGTAATGGAAATGCCTGTATACCGTATGCCCAGATGGAACAACGTATTGCTCACGATGTACGATAAATCCAAAACATTTGTTATAGAAGCCGGTAAAGTAATTATTGCTATTTCTATTATTTTATGGGTATTGGCAACCTTTGGCCCGGGAGGTAGATTCGAACAGATTGAAGCTAAATATGAAAAGGAATTAGCTTCTGCAAATGAAAAGCAAGCGGCGCATATAGAAGTTTTAATTGCCAAGGAGAAATTGGAGAACTCGTATATTGGTATCTTGGGACATACGATAGAACCGATAATAAGACCTCTGGGATATGATTGGAAGATAGGAATAGGTATTATTACCTCGTTTGCAGCGCGTGAAGCATTTGTAGGGACTATGGCAACAATTTACAGTGTAGATGGTGGAGATGAAGATACCAATACGATTAGAGAAAGGATGGCAGCCTCTATAAATCCGAAAACCGGGTTGCCGGTTTATACGGTAGCCACTGGTATCTCTTTAATGCTTTTTTATGCTTTTGCAATGCAATGTATGAGTACAGTTGCGATTGTTCATAGAGAAACAAAATCATGGAAGTGGCCTGCTATACAATTTGTTTATATGACAACTTTGGCTTATATAACTGCTCTTATAGCCTATCAGCTACTAAAATAGCAATCTTTCTATGGAAGACCGCAAAGTAAAAATATTGACTGAATATATGCCGGAAAAGGCTGCTTTGCTTATAGCCGAATGGATAGATAAGTATAAATGCGAATTCAAGATTACCAAAAGCAGAGAATCTAAATTTGGTGACTATAGGGCTCCATATCAGGGAGCTGGGCATCGTATTTCCGTAAACCATAATTTAAATCGTTATGCTTTTTTAATTACTACTGTACACGAGTTTGCACATTTGCTTACTTATAATCAATGGAAAAGTAGGGTTAAGCCGCATGGAACGGAATGGAAAAATAACTTTAAAAGGATGATGATCCCATTTTTTGAAATGACTATTTTTCCTTTAGATATTGAAAAGGCCTTAGCGAAATACCTGAAAAATCCGGCAGCTTCGAGCTGTACAGATCAGGGGCTTTTTTCTGTGCTGAAAAAGTATGATGTTAAGCAGGATTCTGAATATGTAAATATTTCGGAAATTACAGAAAACCAAATTTTTGAAATTAAAACCGGACGAAAGTTTAAAAAACTTACCAGAAACAGAACCCGCTATAAATGCCTTGAGATTTCTACCGGCAAGATCTATCTCTTTAGCCCGTTGGCAGAAGTGAAAGCAATTTCATAAAAAAGTAATCTAAAATAGACGTCGGGAAGGACTAAAAATCTCCGTTACCCAACAGGGAATTGAGAAAAGCGGCGCTGTCTGTTATGCTTGTACAAAGGTAACAGACAGCACCTCAAATGCAATTAGTATTATTGATTTACAAGGAACAGTAAGCCTATTAAATAACTCCTGTGATTTACATTCATTTGTTTATTCTGCTATGATTTTACCCTTCATAAATGTTGAATGTCCCGGAAAAGAACAAAGAAATTCGTATGTCCCCGGTTCTTCTAAAGTAAATGTAATGGTATCGGAATCGCCTCCACCTAACAATTTTGTATGGGCAATAATTTCGTTGCTGAGAGATGTCGGAATATAGTCTGTCGATTTAGCTTTAATTGCTTCGGCAGCGAAAGCATTCAGATCCGAGCCTTTTTTGAGAACAATAACGTTATGTCCCATAACGTCTTTTTTCATGGTTCCTACATGTTTCAATGTTAAATGGATGGGGTCTGCCGCTTTAACCCTAAATTCTGTAGTGTTGAATCTCATTTGATCATTGCCTTCCAATACTATCTCCTGAGATAATGGAGCGGCAGAACTGGTTACCTGGGGTTCAGTAGATTTAATCTCGGGTTTTGTAGTTGAATTTGATTCAGTTTTCCGTTCTCCGGAACCACCACAAGATAAAAGTGCAACACAGGCAAATACAGTCAATACATGGAATTGAATTTTTTTCATGGTTGATGGATTTTATTTTTATAAAAACCCACAAAGATGATACCTAGTTTAAAACGGAGATAAAAGCGTAGAAGATATTATTGATATATAATCGCTTTTGATTAAGATAGTTAATTATGCATCTTTCTTAATTCCGTTATTCTCCTTCCATTCCTGACTAAAAGATTTTTTGCTTACTTCCGGAAGTACTCTGCTCTTTCCCCACAATTTCGAAAAGAAGTTCTTTAAAAAGAAGTTTTTCCATTTTCCGCCAAAAAGATCGACCAGTTTTCTGTTCGTCATAGCCTTTTTCCAGAAAAACCAACCTATGTTCTCTGCTTTAGTACTTAAATTCTCATTAACAGCGTCTCTACGGTTCAATAACAGCATTTTGTGGATATCTATCTTAACCGGGCACACCTCTGAACATTTTCCGCAAAGGCTGGATGCGTAGCTTAGATGTTTGAAGTCTTTCATCCCCTGAAGATGAGGCGTAATAATTGAGCCAATTGGACCGCTATAGGTGGTCTCATAAGTATGTCCGCCTATATTCTTATATATTGGACACCCATTTAAACATGCGCCACACCTGATGCAATATAAACCTTGTCTTTGCTCTTTTTGTGCCAACAAATTAGTACGGCCATTATCTAACAGAATAACATACATTTCTTCCGGACCATCCGTTTCATGTGCTTGTTTTGGGCCGCTTAAAATGCTATTATAGACAGTTAAGTTCTGACCGGTTCCATGAGTCGACAACATAGGCCAGAAAAGAGCCAGATCTGCAAAAGAAGGAATCATTTTTTCGATTCCCACAATGGCAAGATGTATCTTTGGAAACGTTGTTGTTAATCTGGCATTGCCCTCATTTTCGGTAAGAGCAATACTACCCGAATCGGCAATTAAAAAGTTAGCGCCAGTAATACCAGCATCAGCAGTTAAATATTTGTCTCTTAGCAGCTCTCTGGCTTTTAAAGTTAACTGTTCTGGTGTAGCATCTAATGGTGTACCGAATTTTCTATGAAAAAGCTCTGCAATTTTTTCTTTGTTAAGATGCATTGCAGGAGTCACAATATGATATGGTTTTTGACCAAGTAGCTGTACAATGTATTCTCCCAGATCAGACTCTAATGATTCGATACCATTTTTTTCGAGGAAATCATTTAGGTGGATTTCCTCTGTAACCATTGATTTAGATTTAATGACACTTTTCGCCTGATGTCTTTTAAGGATTTCTAGGATTTCTTTATTGGCTTCGGCGGCATCGTTTGCCCAGATAACTTTACCTCCTTTTTTCTGAAAATTAGCTTCAAACTCAGGAAGTAATTTATCCAGGTTTTCCATAACCTTCCACTTAATTACATGCCCCTTTCTTTTAGCATGTTCCAGATTAACCAATCTTGATAATCCACGACTTACCGCAACATCATATTTGCCAATGTTATAATTAATGATATCTCTGTGTTCCTTATCGAAAGCCTTCTCTGCAGAAGTGTTTATAAAATCTCTGGCAAAAGTTGTCATATTGCAAATGTAGGAATAAATGCTATTTTTTACCTACGTCGATTTTTAGAGAATATTGTCATTTTAACTTTTTAATTTTTAAATAACCTAGTATTTGCCTACTTTTAAGATGTATACAAAGCCGAATTCATGTTTAAACCTACTACAATTAAAGATATTGCTAAGGCGTTAAACCTATCTACCTCAACAGTTTCCAGAGCCTTACGCGGAGGGTATGAAATAAGCGAAGAGACCAAAAGGATTGTGCTGGAGTATGCAGAGAAGATTAATTTCCAGCGAAACCCTATAGCGCTAAGCCTTAGAGAAAGAAGGAGTTATTCTATTGGTGTGGTAGTATGTGAAGTGGCCAACCAGTTTTTTTCTCAGGCAATTGACGGGGTAGAGTCAATAGCTTATAGTAAGGGATACCATGTTATTATTTCGCAAACACACGATAAATATAGCCGGGAAGTAATTAACACCGAACACTTAGCCAATAGATCTGTAGATGGTCTGTTGATTTCGTTAAGTGCCGAAACCAAAGACTATAGCCATTTAATAAAACTACATCAGCAAGGTTTGCCGATTGTTTTTTTTGATAGGATATTAGATTCGATTAATACACACAAAGTAACCAGCAATAATCAGGAAGGAGCGTTTAAAGCAACCGAATACCTGATTAATAAAGGTTGCAAAAGAATTGCGCATTTAGCCAATGCTTCTCAGCTATCTATCACTTCGGAAAGAAAAACAGGTTACGAGGACGCTTTGAGAAAGCATGGAATAGAGCCAAACCCTGATTTGGTAAGGTATTGTAAATATGGTGGTAGTAACAAACAGGAAGTAGAAGATGCAGTTAAATATTTCTTAAATATGCCAGATAAGCCAGATGCAATATTTGTAGCAAGTGACAGATTAAGCACCGGATGTCTGGCGGCATTAAAAAAATATAATATAAAGAACGATATATTGATTGCAGGGTTTAGTAATTCCGATGTGGTTGAACTCTTAACTCCGTCTCTTTCTGCTGTAAGACAGCCTGCATTTGAAATGGGCAGAAAAGCAGCGGAGATGTTAATTAGCCTGATTGAAAGTAAATATCCGGTAGAAGAATTTGAAACGGCTATCCTGGATACAACATTCCATGAAAATGCCTGAAAGAGATTATTTAACCGCAAAATTCACATAAGACTTTGTACACTTTGCGATTAAATCTCTGTGCGCTTTATAATCTCTTAGTGTTCTTTGCGATTAAACAGTTAAACGGCTAAGCATTTGATAGCAATTCTATGATTTCCTCAACAGTTATCTGCCGTTGTTCGCCACTATCCATGTTTTTAAAAGCCAATTTGCCACTTTGCATTTCATCCCCACCTATTACAATGGTATAAGGAATATGCTTGTCATTTGCATATTGCATTTGTTTCTTCATTTTTGAACCAAAGGGATAGAGCTCTGAATTGATAGCAGCTCTTCTCAATTTAGCTAAAACCGGAATAGCGTATCGTTCTTCTTCTTCCCCGAATACGCAGATGAGTACTTTTGTACTTTCTTCAGATGCTTTTGGAAATAAATCCAGTTCTTCCAGAACATCGTAAATTCTATCTGCACCGAAAGAAACTCCGGCTCCTGTTAGATTTTTTAAACCAAACATTCCGGTAAGATCATCATAACGGCCACCGCCGCCAATAGAACCCATTGCAACTTCATTCGTTTTTACTTC
Source organism: Pseudopedobacter sp. (assembly GCF_040392825.1). Taxonomy (NCBI): domain Bacteria; kingdom Pseudomonadati; phylum Bacteroidota; class Sphingobacteriia; order Sphingobacteriales; family Sphingobacteriaceae; genus Pseudopedobacter; species Pseudopedobacter sp. Next base: position 10,443 of record NZ_JBEBVH010000002.1, on the reverse strand, counting down.
AAAAATACAACCTGTATAATAGTTTAAGCCTCTGGCTAAAGTAAGGTCTAACTCAATTTGAGCAGTTTTAATCTCGAAGTTTGACAGATATGCTAAAACGGTTTCAATTTCCTCTATTCCTTTCAACCCATTTTCAGAATTTTTAAGAATATCTTTCAGTCGGTCTAACTTTTCTTCATTATTGCCATTTAGTAGAATAACTGGTTTTAGAATTTCCAGATCTGAAGAAGTAAAACCTTTCGATAAAAGTTCGTTTTCTACACCCTCCAATCCAATTTTATCCAGTTTATCAATAGCTACCGTCATATCGACAATCTGACCCGGTTTACCAATTAGTTCGGCAATTCCGGTCAATATTTTTCGGTTATTAATCTTAATGCTGAAATCTTTTAATCCAAGTTTGGTCAATGCTTCATCGTAAATACAAATGAACTCCGCTTCATTTAATAGCGAATCAGAACCGACAACATCTACGTCGCATTGATAAAATTCCCGGTATCTTCCCTTTTGCGGTCTGTCTGCTCGCCAAACAGGTTGTATCTGAAATCTTTTAAAAGGAAAAGTGATTTCATTTTGGTGCATCACCACAAAACGGGCAAAGGGGACCGTTAAATCGTAACGTAAAGCTTTTTCTGAAATTAGTGATAAGATACTTTTGGAACTGAAAACATTATCAGCAGGCTTTTTAGATAAAGCTTTTTCATAAAAGTCTCCACTGTTTAATATCTTGAAGATCAGTTTGTCGCCTTCCTCGCCATATTTTCCGGTAAGCGTATCCAGGTTCTCCATGGTAGGAGTTTGGATTTCCTGATATCCATACTTCCTGAAAACTGATTTAATGGTATTGTAAATGTAGTTCCTCTTTTGAGTTTCTATAGGGCCAAAATCTCTTGTGCCTTTTGGAACCGAAGCCTTAATAGTTGCCATGCCGCAAAAATAAGGATTTGGAAGATAATTTAGGATTAAATTTACCGCAGGCTAGTGAGCTATCTGAAAGTGATTTTAAAAGGTTGGCTTTCAGGAAAACTATTCAGTTAGGTATTATAAGAATAAACACAAATACTGGAGGAGCGATTGAAACTTATGCCATTTCAACTAATCGTAAGGAGTGGAAAATTTATAACCCAAAACGCACTTTATTTAGGTTTCTACATGTAATGAAGAGATTCCTCCATTCCCTATGATCAGTCAAAACGACGATTATCTTATTTAAATTCTCCCGAAAAATACCATTTATCTATTATGTCCTGCCTTTGCTTTGCAGAAAGTGCAGAAAATTCAGGGTTCTTTTTAAGAAAATTTTTTAATGCTGTTAATTGGTTAAACCATAGACTGGCATATTCTCCTGAGTTTTTCATACCGTGTTTACTCAGAAATTCAGCATAGGTTTTTTCGTTCCGCATGATTTTTTCACGGTTTTGTTCTATTTCTTTTACCGCTGCTTCCGATTTTGGAAGTTTAAAATCAGTTTTTTTGTTATCGAATTTCTTTTTTGCTTTTAAGTAAGCTACGAATGTTGGGTCTTCTTTTGCAGAGTAGTAATAATAATCAAGGTTTTTTGTTTTTTTCTGAGCAAAAGTAGCTAAACTACAAGCCAATAAAATAAACAGGATTAATCTCTTCATTTTGTTAGTTTTTCTTTATTTAATGATTCTATCAATTTTTCGCATTGTGCATGAATAAGATGATAAACCGAATCAAATTGACTATCATCCCAATAGGGGTCTGGTACGGCACCATTTGGGATAAACAAGCTTACCTTTTCTTTATGCTCCTGCGTTTTTGCTAATCTTATAACGTCTTTATAATTGTTTTCGTCCATTACAAAAATAAAATCGTAAAGATCATAATCTTTAGTGCTGAATTGTCTTGCTCTTTGAGAAGTAATGTCTACCCCATAATTTTTAGCAACAGCAATAGATCGCCTGTCTGGTTGATTACCAATGTGCCAGGAACCTGTACCGGCCGAATCTATTTCCCAGTCGAATCCCTTTTGTTTCGCTAAATGTTCTAAAATGCCGTGTGCCAATGGAGAACGGCAAATATTGCCCAGGCACACCATTAATATTTTCATGCCTTCTACTTAATTTTGTGCTGTTGTATTGCAGCTTAATTTCTCTTTCAAAACTATAATATGTGGAAGAGAAGTAACGGTGTTATTAAGCATTAATGTATCTGCACTTATTTTTTTAATTATAAACTCTTCCTTGAAATTTCCAAAACGATAGCAATCTCCCTGTGGTTTAAAACGGTAAGTAGAGCTAACAAATGCACCTTCTAAATGTAAAGTGTCCTGTCTAACTTTGTAAGTCCCTTTAACATATTCCTGCCATTCATTTTGATTGTAACATTCGCCACCGTTCAGGTTTATTTTTGAGTAGTTTTTAATATTTAAATAAAAAGAATCACAAACGAATCTGAAATGATACTTTTCATAAGAAACCAATTTATCTTCAAAAGGTATCGAATCTTCTGTCCAAAAGCCCTGTAAAAATTCCTTCCCGGAATTGTCTGGCGGGGGATTAAAGGCACAAGAACTTATGGCCAATGAAATAATAAAAACTAAAAACGATTTCTGCATTCTACTCGGTAAGACAAAGCGGGTGCTTTAAAAACACCCGGCTTTTTGTGTTATTTTAAAGAACCTACCATATCTTCAGGTCTAACCCATTCATCAAATTGTTCAGGAGTTAATAAACCTAATTCTACAGCAGCGGTTTTTAAAGTTTTATTTTCTTTATGTGCTTTCTTTGCAATTTTTGCCGCGTTTTCATACCCCACATGTGGGTTCAAAGCAGTAACCAGCATTAATGAATTTTCAAGATGTTGTTTAATAACCGGCAAATTTGGCTCGATACCTGCTGCACAATGGTCATTGAAAGAAACACAGGCATCACCAATTAAACGCGCAGATTGTAAAACGTTAGCTGCCATTACCGGTTTAAATACGTTCAATTCAAAGTGTCCGTTTGTACCGCCTATCGAAACGGCAACATCATTACCAATTACCTGAGCACAAACCATTGTTAATGCTTCTGGTTGAGTAGGGTTAACTTTCCCCGGCATAATAGAAGATCCGGGTTCGTTATCAGGAATGATAATTTCGCCAATACCACATCTAGGACCAGAAGATAACATTCTGATGTCATTAGCAACTTTCATTAAAGAAACGGAGGCTCTTTTTAATGCCCCAGATAACTCTACCATGGCGTCGTGAGCAGCTAATGCCTCGAATTTATTAGGAGCTGTTACGAAAGGTAATCCTGTTAAATCTGCTATATATTTTGCTACCAGAACGTCATAGCCTTTTGGCGTATTTAAGCCGGTACCGACTGCGGTGCCGCCTAAAGCCAATTCTTTAATCATCTCTAAAGCATTGTTAATCGCTCTGATGCTATTGGTTATTTGTTGTGCATAACCAGAAAACTCCTGTCCTAATGTTAAAGGTGTCGCATCCATAAAATGGGTACGGCCTGTTTTAACTATATCCTTATATGCTTCTGCTTTTTTAGCCAGTGTGTTTCTTAGCAATTCCAATCCCGGTAAAGTTATTTCTACTACCTGCTTATATGCTGCGATGTGCATTGCGGTAGGGAAAGTATCATTAGACGACTGAGATTTATTAACGTCATCATTAGGATGAAGAATTTTCTTTTCATCAAGTAAAGAACCACCATTATTCACATGAGCGCGATATGCTATAACCTCATTCGCATTCATGTTAGACTGAGTCCCAGAACCAGTTTGCCAGATTACCAAAGGGAACTGATCGTCCAATTTTCCTTCTAAGATTTCGTCACAGACTTTTGCAATAAGCTCTCTTTTTTCAGCAGATAACACACCCAGGTCAGCATTTGCCATAGCTGCCGCTTTTTTCAGGTAAGCAAAAGCGTAAATGATTTCTTTCGGCATAGACGCCTCCGGACCTATTTTAAAATTGTTTCTTGAACGTTCGGTTTGCGCTCCCCAGAATTTGTCTGCAGGAACTTTAACCTCACCCATGGTATCATGCTCAATTCTGTATTCCATTTTTACTGATTTTTGATTAACAGCCAAATTTATGATTTTATTTTGGTTGTGGGTTAGGAGTTTTTCGGTTATAAATTATACATGAAAAAGGATATCAACTGAAAACAGACAACTTCAGAAGGGAAACTGGCCTAAATGTTTAAAACTAAGCCTTAATTATTGAATATATAATTTTTAATTTGCCAGCTTTATAATTTTTGGTTGTAAAAAACGATATTATTTGATGAGATTATTTAGAACCTTAGCTATTGCCGTATTTTCTGTAGTTGTTTATTCCTCATGTTCTCTATCGGGAAACGAAAAGAAAGATCCTAAAGCCAGGACAGATAAAGATGATAAAACCGATAGCCTTTTATTAGTTTATGATCAAAAAAATGAAGATCCCTACATTGCCGATTTCATGCGAAACCTTCATAAAAAATATGGTTTCAACGGAAATGTTATTGTAGCAAAAAAGGGAAAAATTTTATTCCAGGGAAGTTACGGTTGGGCAAATTACCTGCTAAGAGACAGCCTTAAAATAGATTCTGAATTTGAACTTGCCTCCGTTACTAAAACATTCACTGGCGTTGCAATTATGCAGTTGCTGGAAGGAGGAAAGCTATCTTTAGATGATAACGTGAAAAAATATTTCCCCAATTTCCCTTACGACAATATTACTATCAGACTGTTGCTTCCCCATCGTAGCGGAATGATGAATTATGTATACTTTGTAGATGATATCTGGAGAAAAGAAAAACGAAATATGCGTAAGGGAATCACCAATGAAGATGTAATGAATATTATTGCAGAGCATAAACCCACACCATATACAAGTCCTGATAGGACTTTCCATTATAATAATTCCAATTACATGGTGTTGGCCGCTATTATAGAAAAAATTACTGGTAAAAGTTATGCGGAATATGTGATGGAGCATATTTTTAAACCTGCAGGTATGAAAAATACCCATGTTTATTCAACCGCAGTTTATGATAAAATTCCGGTAGATGTTGTTGGGCATGATAGGACATGGAGGTATTCTGTAGCGCAAAACTTTTTAGATGGTCCTGTAGGCGATAAGGGGATATATTCTACAATTAAAGATTTAATACTTTACGATCATGCACTAAAAAATGGACGTTTATTAAGTCAGCAGAGCTTAGACTCTATGTACACGGGAAGAAATAAACCCCAAAACGGGCATTTTAATTACGGTTATGGATGGCGAATTTTTGATGGCAAAAATGGAGAAAAAGTGGTTTATCATACAGGTTGGTGGCATGGTTTTAGAAATATATACGTGAGAGATTTAAATAACGAAATTGTTATAGCATTTCTGGGAAATTTAACGAACGGTAGTCTCTTGCATTTAGATGATTTATACAAACATCTAAAAATGCCGGTAATTAGAAAAGGAGCTTATGGAAGAGACGGAAGCAGTTCCGATTTTGATTAGAATTCTTAATTTCAAGCTAAAGTTCGATGGTTTGGTTCGGGAGATTAAAATTCGGAACTTCTAATAACACATTGTTTTGTTAATGAACTAAATATTAATAAACTAAAACACTAAAGATATGTTTGATAAATTGTTTGAAGCTCAACAAAAAGCAGAAGAAATAAAAAAGCGCTTAGATAGCATCAGCGTAAGAGGAGAGGCCGAGGGTGGCGCTATTCAGGTAATAGTAACAGCCAATAAAAAAGTAAAGGAAGTGAAGATTGATGAAGAGTTTTTTAAAAATGCTGATAAAGAAGAAATTGAAGAGTTACTGGTTGTAGCATTAAATAAAGCCTTTGAACAGGCAGATAATATTTCGCAATCGGAAACTGCCGCTATGACACAAGAGATGTTGGGAAGCATGGGCGGTTTAGGAGCATTGGGTAAACTTTTTGGTAAATAATAATTCAAATGCACTATGAAAGTAAATTATTTTGGACATTCTTGTTTCTTACTGCAAGCTGCAGGGAAAAGAATCCTGATAGATCCGTTCATTTCTCCCAATGAATTGGCCAGAGATATCAATATAGATGAAATTGTATGTGACTATATACTGGTTTCTCACGGTCATAGCGACCATGTTGCAGATTTAATCGATATAGCAAAAAGAACTGGAGCAACCATTATAAGTTCTTTTGAATTGGTGCAGTGGGCTTCGAAACAAGGTGCTGAAAAAGTTCATCCTATGAATTTGGGAGGAAGCTGGGACTTTGATTTTGGTAATGTTAAAATGACATATGCTGCACACTCTAATTCCTTGCCGGATGGAAGTTACGGAGGTACAGCCGGCGGATTTCTGGTGAAAACCGAGAACAAGACCTATTATTACTCCGGAGATACGGCTTTAATATCTGATATGAAGTTATTAGGAGAACTTTATGATATAGACCATGCTTTCCTATGCATTGGCGATAATTTTACAATGGGAGTAGATGATGCCATAATAGCGGCGAAATTTATCAACTGCAAAAAAATTATCGGGATGCATTACGATACATTTGGTTATATAAAAATTGATGAAGAAAAAGCGAAACAAAAATTTGAAGATGCAGGTCTGAAACTGACATTAATGAAGATTAGTGACAAGCCGGAAGATGCAGAGGAAATATAATACTGTTTCAGAACGCTTGCTGTCGAGAGCGAACCATCTATTCTGCAAGACAATGAAGTCGGGAGATCTCTTTCAGAATCGGATCTGATGAGCAGTCTCCCTTCTGTCGTACAATAATGTTTCCTTCTTGAGAGTGTTCGTCATTACAATATCTCCATTAACTCATGCTCAGATTTATAAAATCAATTTGTTTAGGCTCTTATTTCTCTGCGCATAAAACTAAAATAAGACAATGCAAAACATATAATCGTAGCAGCCAGTAAACCTGTTAATTGACTCCATACAATTTTTATACTTTCCCATATTGGCAGGGGAGAAGGGATTGCACCTTGTACTTGTTCCATACTTAAAGGGCCAAGGCTACGTATAGAAGGCATTAACAATATATTTGTGCCGTCGTCAAAGAGCTGATTTGGCGCAAAGCGTGTGATAGTCAATATGAAGTCCTGATAAGCTTTTATTTCCTGGTAAGACGAATAAGGGGCTGGCATCATTCTTTTTGCAATCACGTTTACAATTAAAGGGAAAAAGATAGTGAAGAATAGCCATATTGCAATACCAATAAGAGCAGAAGTGGCCGGAGATCTCCATAAAACCGAAAAAAGGATAGAGAGATTAAGCCAGAATCCAACATATACAATGTTTAATAGTAAAAAGAGGCATAATCTGCCACATTCATGCCAGGTAGGAGACAAACCTGTCCAGATTATAGCAGCGCCGGTAGTAAGCAAAAACAGTGTACTAAACAGGCTGGCTATTATAAGTATCGCCCCTGTAAACTTAGAGTTTAAAAAACTGTCCCTGTGTATAGGCTGCGACAAAATTCGGCTGATTGTTCTATTGTTAAATTCTGAATTTACAGCATCAAAACCTAAAAATATTCCTAAAAGAGGTCCCAGAAAACCTACAAACACATGGAATGGAGGTAAAGTCCCGTCGGAACTAGTGAAAATTTTTAGAAAGAAGAAAGCTGAATCCAGATCATTCGGGGCAGGTATGTTTTTCCTTAAAACAGATAACGAATTGTATAAAGATGCTACACAGGTTAATAATACAATAGCCAATAAGATAATGAATTTCCAGCTTTTTATATAATCTGAAATTTCTTTTTTAATGAGTATTTTGAAAGATCTAAAATTGAAATCAGCTTTTTTCATAATCTGTTTTCCTCAAAATAATACGAATAAATATCATCAAGGTCATAGCCTTTTTGCAGTATTTGCCTGATTGGTACTTCCTGATCTGACAACGCTTTTATCAAAGGAGTATTGGACGAAAAAGAATGATGAATAGCAATTTGCTTTCCATTCATATCTGTATGTTCTATACCATCAATATTCAGGAGTCTAGATTTTATGGCGTTTATCTCATCTGTATCATTGAGACCAGTATCTAATAAGGTCGTTACACCATTATTTCTAAATAATTGATGAGCCAAATCTTGAACCTTACCATGTGCTATCAGATTTCCTTTAACAAAAATTCCCACTCTGTTGCAAACCTCCTGTACCTGGTGAAGATGATGCGAAGAAAGTAAAACTGTAAGATTTTCTTTTTTACTAAGTTTCTGAATGAGAGCTAAAAATTCTTTAACACCTGTGGGGTCGAGTCCAAGCGTAGGTTCATCCAATATAATAATTTTGGGGTTTTTAATAAGTGTATCAGCCAGTCCAAGACGCTGTTTCATTCCGCGCGAATAGGTTGATACTTTTTTATTACCCACTTCCTTAAGCCCAACTGTAGTAATAAGGTCTTTAGCTTTTCCGAGTGCTTCGTTATAACTATAACCATTAAGCTCAGCAACCAGAACAAGATTATCTAAACCAGTCCTTTGCTCATAGAAGCCAATATTGTCCGGTAAATATCCAACCAGTTTCTTGACATCAACAGGGTGCGTCTGCGGGTTTATTCCATCAACCAGAACCGAGCCGGAAGCTGGTTCTGTTAGCCCTAGTATCATGAGGATAGTAGTAGATTTTCCAGCGCCATTTGGACCTAGCAGACCAAATATTTCTCCCTTGTGTATATCAAGATCAAGATGATTTACCGCAATATGGTTATGATATACTTTTCTAAGCCCTTTTATAGAAATAATAGGAGTATCCACACTTATTACCTCCTTCCATATTTACGAATCAAATAATATACTCCGCCAATAGCCAATGCGATTAACAATATTCCGAGCCATCCTCTCAGAATCGAAGTTTCTACAGTAATTCTGAATTGTGCCTGACCATTTGCTTCTGATGATCTGGCAGAGACAGTTAACACATAATCGCCTGCTATGGCATTGGATGTCGGTTTAACACTCATGTTGACCGTGGCAGATTCACCAGCTTTTAGCGTAGTAATTCTGGTTGGTTCAAATATGACTTCCCAGTTGGCTGGGGCTTCCGATGACATGTTAATCTGACTAAGGTCTGAAGCTCCGGTATTTTTTACCAACAGCTGCATTTTTTTGACCGATCCACTGGTCGCTGTGGTGCTTAATGCTCCTGATAGGGTAGTTAATTCTAGTTTATAGGATCCTGTTATGACGACTTCAAACGTGATTTCCGACTGATTATTGGCATTGGTGGCTCTAACAGGTATTTTATAACTCCCTTTTTTTACTCCTTCAGGCGCATTAATTTCAACTATAATATCTTTACGTTGATTGGGCTCAATATTAACTGAACTTACCTGTTTACCTTCAGATTTAAATACGATACCCCATCCTGAGGCGGCGTTTGCAGACAAAGCATAAACCTGGCTATCTGACGATCTGTTAAACAATGTCGCATTGTAGGTAAATGTCGAGTTGGCAGAACCCTCCATATTGGTCTGGTTCGAACTTAATTCGGAGCTTGAAACACCTTCTTCTGTTATCTTAATAGTAAGTGGTAATCTTGCTTCATTCCCTGCAGACACATAAAATGTATAAGAACCTTTGGCCTGCATACCGGGAACGAAAATTTTTAAGTTTAAAGTTTTCCGATCTTTCGGAAGGACAGAGAGTCGGTCTATAACATAATTGCCCGATTTGAGTTCGTAATGCCAACCTTTTGGAAGAGCAGACAGGGAGATGTCGTTGGTTTTAACACCATTGCTGTTATTAATTAACTCGATGTTGTAATCTACTACTTCTCCGGGAGAGACTGAGATTTTGGGATAGGTGGTGTAGAGTTGTACACTCTGAGCATTTAGTTTTGTGAAAACCATCAAAATAATGCCCAGAAAAATTAACCGAAGCCTTTTTTCTCTATTCGACATAGATCTTTAATGTGGTTTAAATTAATAATTTAGAGTTTCTGAATCGAATTTATAGAGGGTCTAAAAAAAATCAAAAAATTTAACATTTTTTTGCAATTCATCCTATAGTTAGATGATTTTAATATATAGCAGATGTCTGTGTTTGAGTAGTTTAGTATATGGTGGATTACCCTATGAGTTCCTAATAACTTTTGTTGTTCTTGTTAAAAATTCATCTGTAAAAGTCGGAGCATATTCATTGCCTTTTTTATAGAATCAGAGTTGTTACTCTTCCTGTCTATAGTTGTTGTTTCATCACCATGAATATCTTTAGATTTCTTAATAGAAAGGACTTCCTGTCCATTAGAATCTTTTACCGTAGTAATAATATCTCCGAAAATGTTGGTAGAGGTGGTTACCGTACCATCGTCGGTACTGTTTGCTCCTTTGATGCTGATTATCTCACTGCCAAAAATATCTTTAGATTTTTTTATGGATAAAGATTCTTTCCCGTCATGGCCTTTGATACTTTTTATCTTTTCCCCAAAAATATTGATAGACGAGGTTATTGTAGATTTTGCTCTGCCGTTTTCGT
>NZ_JBEBVH010000001.1:0-60100 GCF_040392825.1 Pseudopedobacter sp. | reverse complement strand
ATTTCTAATCAAAATAATCCTAATCTGCTGATTGTGAATCGGATTAGTTTTGGAATATATCATATTTTAATTAAACCCCTCCCGAATACGAACATAGTTAAAGAGTTCTTTTATCGGTTTTTCTAAAACCATACCTATATTGACTTCATATTTTTCACAAACTTTTTTTAGAACTTCTTCAAACTCGTATGCTGTTGGACCAACAAAATTGCAGGTATATTCTTTATAATGTTTGTATGGTAGTATATGGGTGATTACGAAATCTTCTAATCCTTTTTCCAATATTTCTCTGCAATAGGGGTGCTGCAAATATCTTTTAAGAAAGATATTATGTGAAGACAGGAAAAAATTGGGTAGAGGTTTTTGATAAATACTTTGTATCACTTGTTCTTTGGTAATCTGAAATTCCCTGAAGAATACCGATGCCAGATCTGAAGGCATTCTATTATATAGAAAGTCAGTTACTAATTTTTTACCAAATAAAGTTCCTGAACCTTCATCATCGAATATATATCCCAAGCCATGAACTCCTTCCTGCAAGTTTTTTCCATCATAAAATGAGATATTAGAACCCGTACCTAAAATACAATTTAACCCAGGTTTATCTTTACATGTTGCATAAGCTGAACCTAGTATATCATTCTCTACATTAACAAAAGCATTTGTAAATCTTGTAGAGAGGGCATTAGAGACCGTTTCTCTTCTATCCGGACTATTACAACCAGCACCAAAAAAATGTATTTCGGTAATATGATCTATATATTTATCCAGCTTTTTTATTCCATTAAGGACTTTCAGTATTTCTTTTTCTGACAGAAAAAAAGGGTTCATTCCCGGACTTGAAAATTCAAGTGTCTCTTTATCTTCAAGCAATAAAATCCAGTCTGTTACAGCAGATCCTCCGTCAGCAACCAATAACATGTTTATATTTCCTTTAAAGTTTCTTCTGTGAGTGGCTTTCCATAAAAATCAGATACATTATTAAACTCTGTTATTTTCTTATGATCTGTAGGATCTAATGAAGAAGAGAGCATTATAATCTTTACATCTTCTTTACTAAGGAATGGAAGCTGTTGGAATTCCACTAAAAAGTCAAAACCAGTCTTAACGGGCATTTTTATATCTACAAAGATAACCTCTGGCAGCTGTTCTGGATTTGAAGACAATTCTTTTAATAATTTGATGCCGTCTTCGCAAGATTGTTGAATGTAGACTTTCTCTGCAAAAAATGCTTTGGAAATCACTTTTTCATTAATCACATTGTCTATGTGGTTATCATCTATTAACAGCACACTTTTATATTTATATGACGACATATAGATAGTTTATAAAGTCAACAAATATAGGAAAGACGAACAATATAAAAACCTTTCTCTTAAAGTTCTATTAAACCCGCTAGCTCACGAAGAGAAATTTCGGCTAATTTAGCTTGATATTGGGCGTTTGCAAACCTTGCATTTGCATCTACAAAGTTACGTTGTGCTTCTCTTAATTCTAATGGCACTATGCTTCCTAACCTATATTTCTCCAATGTTATTTTAAGATTTTCTTCAGAGACATCGATATTTCTTTTTTCTACTTCTACCAGTTTCAGGTTGGTTTGATAATCGTTATACAAACGAATCAACTGTGCATTAATGCTTTGACTCGTTTTCGCCTGATTAATTCTGGAACTATTTAGCTCTAGCTCAGCATTTTTTTCATTTTTTGTTTGTTGCAACCCGTTAAAAATATTTACCGATGCCGTAATTCCATAATTAAAACCATGAGTATTTGAGCGAATAGAAAAACCTGTTGGAGGTGATGTCGTTTTCGCAAAATTATATCCTGAAGTAATTGTTACTGTCGGATACCTAGCTCCTTTTATCGTTTTCAGATTAAGTTCGGATAATTTTTGATTTACGGCCGCAATTTGCAAATACGGATTTTGTCCCTCTGTCTGAATCTTTAAAGTTTCGAATGAAAGTGATTTGTCTACAATTATGGTATCGCTTACATCAAAAGGAATATTCAGATCCCGGGCTAATATTTCGTTTAGTTTTGTTTTACTGGAGGTATAAGTACTTTGTTGTCTTAATAACTGGGAACTATCTGCACTTAAATCGACCTTTGCAGCGAGCAATTCTAATTTAGACCCCTTGCCTATTTTAAACCTGCTATCGGCATTTTTCAATCTAATATTAGAAACATCTATGGCCGTTTGTGTTGCTTCCAGCTGTTGTTCCTGAGCCACAAGATCAAAATAGGAAGCAATAATATCAGCTATAGTAGTTTGTACATTCAGCTTTACATTTAGCTCACTCAGTTTATCAAATTCCTTTAACTTATCATAATTTGTAAACATCTGAAAACCATCAAAAATTCTCCAGTTTAAACTTACTCCATAATTCAAGCTAGTTGCTTTTGCTTTGTTTGCACTATTTACTTCTCCGTTAGCACGCTCTGTTTCTGATGTTTGTACATTGTTAACACCTATAAGATCTCCTGTAATAACAGGTAACATAGCTACAGCACCATATTTCAAATCATTTTCGCTAATCTCTTGCGAGTTTTTGCTTAATTTAATATCGTAATTATTTTCTAAACCTATTCTGATTGCTTCTTCTAAGGTTAGTCTTTCTTGCGCTACGGCATTAGTAACACAAAAAAGTAAACCTACAATATAACTGATTTGCTTCTTCATATTATGAACCTCTTTCTGCTAACTCGATTTCTTTAGCTGCAATTTCCGCCTTACTTATTTTATGTTCTTTGGACCAATAAGAATAGATTGCAGGGATAACGTATAATGTGAGTATTAACGAAAACATAGTTCCTCCAATGATAACTGTTCCCATACTCATTCTACTTTTTGCAGCAGCACCCAAAGCCATTGCTATTGGAAGCGCTCCTAAAGCGATTGCCAAACTCGTCATTAGAATTGGTCTTAAACGGGCTACTGCCGATTCCCGAATAGCCTCGGCAACAGGTTTTCCCTGCTCTTTGAGCTGATTAGCAAACTCTACTATCAAAATACCATTCTTGGTGACGAGCCCTATCAACATAATGGTCCCTATCTGGCTGAAGATATTCCAGCTTTGCCCTAAAATCCACAATGAAAAAAAAGCTCCTGCCACAGCTAAAGGAACCGTAACAATAATGATAATAGGATCGATAAAGCTTTCGAACTGAGCGGAAAGAATTAAATAAACTAAAAGCAATGCCAAACCAAAGGCAAAAATAGTATTTGAGTTACTTTCACTAAAGTCTCTCGATTCGCCTGCTAAATCTATAGAAAAAGAATCATCAAGCACCTTTTCTTTAGCTCTTTCCATAGCGGCTATTCCATCTCCCATAGTTTTCCCGGGAGCCAGAGATGCAGAGAATGTGGCAGATGCAAAACGGTTATTCCGATATAACTGAGGCGGACTGCTTTGCTCTTCTATATTCACTAAGTTATCTAACTGGATTAATTCTCCCTTTTTATTTCTTACAAAAATTGATGTCAGATCGTAAGGATCGTCCCTTTTTTCTCTGTCGAACTGGCCAATTACCTGATATTGCTTACCATTCATAATGAAATAAGCAAAACGTTGTGCACTTAGAGAAAGCTGTAATGTCTGAGCTATATCTAAAACTGAGACTCCTAAATCTTGTGCTTTATTTCTATCAATAGAAACGCTGAGCTCCGGCTTATTAAATTTCAGATTAACATCTGTATTTACAAAAGTAGGATCTTGTGAAATTTCCTGCATAAACTGTGGCACCTTTTCCCGCAATTGCTCAAAGCTATTTGCCTGAACAATATATTGAACAGGCAACCCTCTTACTCTACCAACAGAAATTGTAGGTTGCTGAATAACAAAAGCCCTTGCTTCTGACAGTTTTCTTGTTATTTGCGTAAGTTCCTGCGCAATTTCCTGCTGCGTTCGTTCTCTCTTATCAGTATCTACTAACCGCAGGCGAATCATTCCTGTATTTGGTGCCCCTGTTCCGGAAAAACCTGGAGCGGTTATAGAAATGTGACTTAAAATCTCTGGAACCGTATCCTGAATAATATGGTTAACTTTTTGAATAAAATTGTCTGTATATTCAAAAGAAGCTCCTTCTGGTGCGGTAACTGATAGATTCACTCCACTTCTGTCATCTAAAGGGGCTGTTTCTTTTGGCAAAATCTTCCAAAATATTCCTATCAGAACAAAACAAAGCAGAACAATAGGAAAAGCCAACCACCTTTTGTTCATAAATTTATTTAATGACGAACCATAGCTATTGTTCATCATTTCGAAATAGGGTTCTGTTTTATCGTAAAATTTAGACTTTTTATGCTCGCTTTTCATCAAATACGCATTTAACATTGGGGTAAGCGTAAGTGAAACAAATGCAGATATCAGAACCGCAGCGCCTATGACGACACCAAATTCTCTGAATAGCCGCCCTACGAAGCCTTCTAAAAAGATTACAGGCAAGAATACCGCTGCCAGCGTTATGGAAATTGAAATAATTGCAAAAAATATTTCATTTGAACCTTTTATGGCAGCTTCGAAAGGAGACATTCCTTCTTCTACCTTTTTATATATATTTTCTGTAACCACAATTCCATCGTCTACCACAAGTCCCGTTGCCAAAACTATCGCCAGCAATGTTAATACATTAATGGAAAAACCCATTAAGTACATAATGAAGAACGTTGCTATTAAGGAAACAGGAATATCTATTAATGGCCTGA
This sequence comes from Pseudopedobacter sp., assembly GCF_040392825.1. Taxonomy (NCBI): domain Bacteria; kingdom Pseudomonadati; phylum Bacteroidota; class Sphingobacteriia; order Sphingobacteriales; family Sphingobacteriaceae; genus Pseudopedobacter; species Pseudopedobacter sp. Next base: position 55,392 of record NZ_JBEBVH010000001.1, on the reverse strand, counting down.
AAGCTATACTCCAATCTCTGAAAAAAAGATATATAATGGCAATAACCAACACCAACGCAATCAAAATGGTCTCAGCTACTTCAATAACAGATCGTTTTATGAATAAGGTATTGTCCAGTGCAATATTGAGTGTAAAATCTTCTGGAAGCTCGGTTTTTAATGCATCATAGCGTTTATAAAATTCCCTCGCAATATCCAAATAATTGGCTCCTGGCTGTGGTACAATTGCTGTTGCAACCATAGGTTTTCCTGATGAACGCAATATAGTTTCTTCATTTTCTGGTCCTAAAACAGCAGAACCCACATCTTTTAAACGTATAATGTTAGTTCCATCATTCTTAATAATTAAATTCTCAAATTCATCTTCAGTAGTCAGGTTTCCAGATGTTTTTACAGTCAGCTCTGTTTTATCTCCAGAGATTTTTCCCGAAGGCAAATCTACATTTTGTGCTTCTAAAGCATTTCTAACATCCAAAGGGGTAAGCGCATAAGATGCGAGTTTCTCAGGATTTAACCAAAGGCGCATTGCAAATTTTTTCTGCCCCCATATCTGGACGCTTGAAACTCCAGGAATTGTTTGTATACGTTGAGCTATTACATTCTCTGCAAAATCACTTACTTCTAAAATATTTCTCTTACTACTTTGGATAGTCATAGAGATAATAGCATCTGAGTTAGCATCGGCTTTAGACACAACAGGCAACCCGTCAATATCTTTCGGCAGCCACCTTGCTGCCTGGGAAACTTTATCTCTTACATCATTTGCCGCTTCTTCCAGATTTTTGTCCAGATTGAACTCAATTGTAATTACACTACTTCCCTGATTACTGGACGAAGAAATATTTTTTATTCCATCAATACTATTGATTGTCTTTTCCAGTGGTTCGGTAATTTGCGACTCCACAATATCTGCATTCGCTCCCGGATAAGCTGTTCGAACCGAAACTACCGGCGGGTCTATTGAAGGAAACTCCCTTACTCCCAAAAATGTATAGCCAATTACACCAAACAGAACAATCACGAGGTTCATTACAATGGCTAATACAGGCCTTTTTATACTTGTTGTTGAAATACTCATGATATATTTATTTCTGTTGCACTATTTTTATTTTTACGTCCTGATCTGATCTTAATGACATTAACCCTGATGTCAGTATAGTGTCCCCGACACTTAATCCTGAAGTTACCAGAACATCTTTATCTGTCCTTATATCGGTTTCGACATCTGTAGCAATCGCTTTTCCATTCTTATAAACAAAAACCTGTTTACCTTTTAAAACTGGCACAACCGCTTCTGTAGGAACCAGTATAGCATTATCGATAGATTCCAAAGGTAGTTTTATGTTGGCAAAGGTTCCCGGAAGCAAATCTCCATTTGGATTTTCTGCTCTCGCTCTTAAGAGAAGCGTTCTTGTATTAACATCTATCGCCGGTTCTATGGCATATACTGTTGCCTTCATTTCCTTTTTATTTCCCGCGACTGTAAAATCTAGTCTAGATCCTACCTTAACACGTTTGGCATATTTCTCAGGAATAGAGAAATCTATCTTAACCGGATTTACACTTACCAAATTAGCGATGTCTGTTGTAGGTGTAATATATGCCCCTACAGAGATACTTCTTAATCCTATTTTTCCAGAAAACGGAGCTCGTATTTCTGTTTTCGACAACTGAGCTTTTATCAGTTGGGTCTGAGCTTGCAACGATTTAAACTCTGCTAACGAATTATCATACTCTTCCTGACTAATTGCCTCTGCATCAAACAATTTCGATGATCTTCTTTCTACTTCAAAAGCTAGTTTTTCCTTGGTCAAAGCTTGTGCTAATTGGGCCTTAAGTTCTCTATCGTCTATTTTTATTAGAATTGCACCTTTAGAAACTACCGAACCCTCGTTAAAATAAATATCTCTAACTAAACCAGATATTTCGCTTCTTAGTTTGATCTGCTCATTTGCCTCAATAGAACCAGAAACGGATATAGAATTATCAAATTTTTCTGCCTTAATTATTATGCCATTAAGTGCGGTACCGGCACCTTTACTCTGAGCTGTCTTGTTGTTTTCTGGTTTCTTTTTGGAGTCGCTGCTTATTCTGTTAAAAATTAAATACGCAAGCACTAGAGCTACTAAAGTGTAAACAATATATTTTATCATCATCGTTAGGTTAATTACAAAAAGGTGCAAATAGTGAACTGCTAATTTATTGATTATCTCCAATTTTACAGTTCAAAAGTATCATTCATTATTATAATTATAAGACTTATGACTATAAAAGCATATAGAAAGTTTAATTTTGAAATTATAAAATCTTATTTTATATGAATTTGAATTCAGTTTACATATTTTTTATAGCAATTCTTATGACAACAGCCGTTTCCGCGCAAGCTCAAAATAGCCAATCTGTTTCTTATACATTGTCGTTTCCCGAACCACATACTCATTACATAAGAGTAGAAATGAAAATAGAGCATATTAAAGAAAATGAGGTGGAAGTTATTTTACCAGTGTGGGCCCCTGGCTCTTATCTGATAAGAGAATTTGCAAAAAATGTAGAAGACTTTTCCGCCTCTTCTTTGAATGGGAAAGTTCTGAAAGCTAAAAAAAGCAGAAAAAATGCATGGAAAATTGAAACCGAAGGCGAAAATACTGTGCTTGTAAAATATAAAATTTATGCTTTCGAAATCTCAGTCAGAACCAGCTTTGTAGATGAAGATCATGCTTTTGTATCCCCTACAGGTGTTTTCATGTATACTCAAGAGGCTTTTAAAAACTCTGTTTCTGTTTCTGTTAAGCTACCTCATAACTGGAAACGAATATCTACAGGACTAGAAGAGCATAAAACGAATACAAACACCTTCGTTGCTCAAAATTTTGATTGGCTTTACGATTCTCCAATAGAAATAGGTAATCAGGATATCTTTGAATTTACTGCTGCAGGTGTTAAACATGAAGTTGCCATGGTAGGTGGTGGAAATTATGATGTTGTGAATCTAAAAAGAGATATGGCTAAGGTCGTAGAAGAGGCGACATCTATCTTTGGAGAAAATCCTAACAAGAAATATGTCTTTATTGTCCATAATTATAAAAATGGGGGTGGCGGTTTAGAACACCTTAATTCAACGGTTCTGGGTGCTAAACGGATGGGATATACCGATCCGTTAATATATTCTAATTTTCTTGGCCTTGTTGCTCATGAATATTTCCACTTATGGAATGTAAAACGGTTAAGGCCACAAGCTTTAGGACCTTTTGATTATGAAAAAGAAAATTATACTACGGATTTATGGATAGCTGAAGGCTTTACCGCATATTATGATAATCTATTAATAAAACGGGCACAAATTATTACTGAAGATCGTTATCTTGATTTGATAGCAGAAGACATTCAAACACAAATCAATCTGGCAGGAGATAAAATTCAATCTGTTGCAGAGGCTAGCTTTGATGCCTGGATAAAATATTACAGACAAAACGAAAACAGTTCTAATTCACAGGTTTCTTACTATACAAAAGGATCTCTGCTGGCACTAATTCTCGACCTGGAAATTATTCATCAGACAAAAGGGAAAAAAAGTATGGATTACGTACTAAAAACTGCTTATCAGGAATTTTTTAAAGAAAAGAATCAGGGTTTTACAAGTGATGAATTTAAAAAATCATTGGAAAAGGCTACCGGAACAAACCTTGATAGCTTTTATGATGATTATGTTTACGGTACAAAGCCTATTGATTTCGATAAATATTTAGGCTATTTAGGTCTTAAACTCAGCAAAGGTGTACCTAATGCGAGGCCTTCGTTAGGAGCCGTTATTAACAAAAGCAATATAGTAACAAAAGTTTTAAGAAATGGAAGTGCCTGGAACGGAGGATTAAATGTAAACGACGAAATTATAGCCGCTGATCAACAACGTATTGAAGATATTCAGACTAATCTGATTAATAAACTCCCAGGAGATAAAATTGATATCTTGGTAAATAGAGACGGTATTCTTAAAACACTAACAATAACTTTACAAGAAGACCAGACAGAAAAAGTGCAAATTGTAAAAAAGGAGAAAGTAGATAAGGCTACGCTTAAGATCTACAATAATTGGCTGAGGAATTGATAGAAAAGGACCGACCCAAAACCTTGCCTTTATCCCTTTGTTTATTATCCCTTCTCTGGGGGAGAAGGTGCCCAACAGGCGGATGAGGGCAGGTTAAGGATTAATCTCCTAATGACAGGAAATAGCTTATTGTCCAAGCGGGGCCATCTGTAAGAAAACCCGGCGCTAATTTCAAAAAAATCCTCACCAGAAACACTTCTGGCGAGGATTTTTCCAGCACTGTTTATTTTTTTACTTTTTACCTCGTTTTATTAAAATATATAGCGAATAGAAATAGCAGGTTCCAGATCTAAAAACGGCCCTTTAGCTAACTCTATTCTCGGATGCAAATCTGCTCCTAATGATAGAGGCGCATTAGGAATTAACCATTCTAAACCAATTACTGCATCTGCCCCCAACAATAAACCACTGCCATAAACTTTGTCGTCATTTCCAGTATACCTTCTATATCTCTCTCCATTAATACCACCTATGTGTGCTCCAACACCAAAATACCATTTCAAATCCGGGAGATCAAAAGCCGGTGCATGTTTTTCATATAATCCGGTAAGTACAACAACTCCCGTTCTGAAGCCCAAAATGCCTTCGTAAGCAGTAGACTCGTTTATAAAATATTTACCCGTAATCCCGTTTTCATAGCCGCCAAACCTGAGCCCTACTCCAGCAGTATAATCCTGCGCTTTAACATTAGTCCAAAATAAAGTTGACAATAGAACTGTTAAAAAAAATCTCTGTTTCATCTAAATAACGTTTGAAATATAATGCAACTTAAGCTGCCCAAAATTTGCACAAGTATAGAAATAAAAAAAACTTATATCTGAATAAAACGTTAAATTAATAGTGTTTAGCATTTAAAAACACTGCTTTTTGATTAAAAATATATTCGCAGTATTTTTTGGACTGGCAGCTAAAAATCAGTAACTTAAAGTAACCGATTAACTACATTTTATGCAAGGGATTTCAAGAGTATTCGATCTGCTTAAGCACAATAAAGCAAATTTCAATTATAATGATGTTTTAGCATATAAAACAGATGCTAAATGGGTAAAATATTCTTGTGAAGATTTTATCAGAATTGCAAATCAGGTAAGTAAGGGACTTATAAAAAGGGGAATAAAAAAAGATGATAAAGTAGCTATAATGGCCGAGAATCGTCCTGAATGGAATTTCTGTGATTTCGGCATTATGCAAATTGGAGCTACACAAGTTCCCATGTATCCTACACTTGCAGAAAACGACATTAAATTCATTCTTAAAGATGCTGAAGTAAAAATTGTTTTTGTTTCTTCGGAAGCCTTGTATAATAAGGTTAAACATATAGCCGATCTAAACGGACAAGATATCGGAATATTCACTTTTGACGTTGTAACTGGTGCTTCTCACTGGCTAGAAATTACTGAAGGGCATGAAGACCAAACTGAAATAGATTTGGAAGAATACCGCAAACAGATTACGGAAGATGATTTGCTAACGCTGATTTATACCTCAGGAACAACTGGAACTCCTAAGGGTGTAATGCTTACACACAAAAATCTGCTTAGTAATATAGAGGGGTCAGCCAGGCTTTATCCTGAAGGTGTGACACGAGCATTGAGTTTTTTACCTCTATCTCACATTTTCGAACGGATGGTTGTATATATGTATTTCTATTTAGGAATATCGGTCTACTATGCAGAAAGCTTGGATACCATTGTACAAAATCTTTCGGAGGTTAAACCCCATTGCTTTACTGCAGTTCCGAGACTATTAGAAAAAGTTTATGATAAAATAGTTGCCAAAGGACACGAGTTAACCGGCATTAAGAAAAGCTTATTTTTCTGGGCTTTAAACTTAGGACTTAAGTATGAACTGGATGGCGCTAATGGAAGTTGGTATGAGCTACAATTAAAAATAGCCAGAAAGCTGATCTTCAAAAAATGGAAAGAGGCCCTAGGAGGCGAAATTATGTTAATTGTTTCCGGTGGCGCATCACTACAAGAAAGACTTGCAAGAGTTTTCTGGGGGGCGGGTATAAAAGTATTGGAAGGTTACGGTTTAACAGAAACCTCTCCGGTTATTGCTGTTAATGGACCACGAAAAGGCCAAACCAGATTTGGTACAGTTGGAAAGCCACTGTTCAATGTAGAAGTGAAAATAGCTGAAGACGGGGAAATTCTTTGTAAAGGGCCAAGTTTAATGAAAGGTTACTACAAACGAGATGATGCTACACAGGAAGCCATTACTGATGGTGGCTGGTTTCATACAGGTGATATAGGAAAACTAACTGACGGATTTTTAGCTATTACAGATCGTAAAAAAGAAGTATTTAAAACCGCGGGTGGAAAATATGTATCGCCCCAGGTGCTCGAAACCAAATTTAAGGAGTCTATATATATAGAACAGGTAATGGTTATCGGAGAAAACAGACGCTTTCCGTCTGCGTTAATTGTTCCAAATTATGAAAAAGTGATTGAGTGGGCCAGAAGAAATCAGATCAATGAGACCGACCACGAACAACTAGCTAAAAACCAAAAAGTTATAGACATGATCTGGTCTGAGGTAGACAGACTTAACGCAGATTTTGGAAAATGGGAAAAAGTAAAAAAAATAGCTCTGTTAACACATGAGTTCACTATCGACGGGGGCGAATTGACACCTAAGCTTAGCCTGAAAAGAAAAGTTATTCTTAGCAATAATCAAGGCCTCATAGAGGAACTGTATCAGGACGAGGAGCATCATGAGATATAAAAAAGAGAGTATATACTCGTTAGATTCATATACTCTCTTTAGAGCGACCACACGATGGGCTGCTATCCATTTTTCATTTTATTTGCCGCTTCGGACACAATGGATTCCAATTCCGTTAAATCAAAAGGTTTGGATAAATAAGCATCAGCTCCTGCAGTTTCTGCAAGTAAATGAATATCATTATTTGCAGAAAAATATATTACCGGAATGTGGCCAAACTCAGAACTGCTTTTTAACAACTGAGTAGCTTTTATACCTCCAATATCGGGTATCCAATTATCCATCAAAATCACATCCGGATTTACCTGTGCAACTTTTTCAATTATGTCGTGAGATGTTTCGGAAACTTCCACGTCATACCCATAGTCCACCAAAACAATGGAGCAAAGCTCTAAAATGTTGACATCATCATCGAAAATTAAAATCTTCTTCCTGTTCATAATATTCAAAAAGTTTCACCTGGTTTATATTTATTCAATAGACGGTTTGTAAAGATAACAACTTAAAATATTTACAAACCGCTTAATTTATTAATAAACATGGCTATTTCTTCTGGCTTAACCACAAGATCAACAGCCACCTTAAGTATTGCCTGTTTGGGCATATATTCTACCTCACAAGTTCCAGGATCCTGTGCCAATACAGTACCTTTCTGGGATTTAATGTAATTAAGACCTTTAACTCCATCTTCGTTAGCTCCGGAAAGCAGTAACCCAAATGTTTTCTCCTTATAAACCTGAGCTGCCGACACAAATGTTACGTCTATAGATGGCCTTGAATAATTTAATTTTTCAGAATAATCTAATGTCGTGGATCTATCTTGTTCTATTAACAGATGATAATCTGCAGGTGCTACATAAATATTTCCCGACTCCAAAATTGTCTTATCCTCTATCTCAAAAACAGGTACATCCGTATAACTGGAGAACAGATCCTGCAGGACAGATTGAGCCGAAGGAGCCCTATGAAGCACACTTAAAATTGGAAATTTAGGTTTGACAAGCTCTGGCAATACTTGTAGTATTACCTTAATACTCCCCGCAGAACCCCCAATCAAAAAAATGCCCACAGTTTCTTTCATTATTTTATTTTCCTCCAAATTTTATCATTCACCACTTGCTTATAGCCTTTTTCCAGATCCGAAAAACGTAAAGTTTCTTTAGATCCCAAGGCCAGAAAGCCTAATGACTCTAAACTTTCATCAAAAAGAGTAAGCACTTTACTCTGTAACTCTTTATCGAAATAGATCAACACATTTCTACATACAATCAGTTGAAACTCATTAAAAGATCTGTCAGAAACCAAATTATGAGTAGAAAAAATGATTTTAGATTTTAAATCCGAATCAAACTTTGCTACGTCATAATTGGCAGTATAATATTGCGAAAAATCTTTCTTACCTCCTGAATTATTATAATTTTCTGAATACTGGCGCATATATCCTATGGGAAACATCCCTTTTTTCGCCTTTTCCAACACTGTAGGGTTAATATCCGTTGCATATATAAGATATCTGTTATGGAGGTTTGCCTCTTTTAAAAGAATTGCTATTGAATAAGCTTCTTCTCCGGTGGAGCAACCTGCTACCCAAATTCTAATAAATGGATAGGTACCCAACTGAGGCAAAACACTTTCTCTGAGCGTTTTGTAAAAAGAGGGGTCTCTAAACATTTCAGTTACATTTACAGTTATTTCTTCTATAAAACGCTGTAAATAATCCGGTTTCTTAATAACAGTATACCTAAGTTCGGCGAAACTTGTAAACTTGTCTATTACACATATTCTATTTAATCTTCTTTTTAACGAAGCTCTGCTATATTGTGAGAAATCATATCCATATAACGATGATACATCTTCCAGCAACATATCCAAATCTTCATCATTAATAATATCCTGCTCCACCATTATGTCAAATCGTTAATCATAGCTACCAGCTTATCCATATTAATAGGTTTAGAAATATATCCGGATGCTCCGGCATCCAAACATTTTTCTTTATCGCCAATCATCGCCTGTGCTGTAACAGCTATTATCGGTAATAAACTAAATCTGGGTATTTCCCTTATTTTCCTGATGGCTTCGTACCCATCCATTTCCGGCATCATAATATCCATAAAGACAACACTTACATTGTCAGATTTGTTTAAGATTTCTATGCCCTCTTTAGCGCTCAATGCAGAAACACTTTGAAATCCCTTCGCTTTGAGGTAAAGACTTAACGCAAAGATATTCCGGCTATCATCGTCTATTATCAATACATTTTTTTTGTCTTCCATAATTCAAGGCTGTTATTCATATAACCAAACTCTTAATAAAGAAAGTAATTGATCTGTATCTACTGGCTTGGAAATATAGTCCGACGCTCCCGCCGTAATACATTTTTCCCTGTCTCCAACCATTGCTTTTGCCGTTACGGCTATTATAGGAAGGTCTTCCGAATTATTATTTTTTCTAATTTCCCTGATTGTTTCATATCCGTCCATTTCAGGCATCATCATATCCATCAATACAATTGCCGTGTCCGGGTTGTTTTCTAACTGAGTTAAAGCTTCTTTTCCGTCTATAGCAGAAATAACTTTCATTTGATATTTTTCCAGAGCTTTTGTTAAAGAGAAGATATTTCTAACATCGTCATCTGCAATAAGCACTTTTTTATCTTTCAATACTTCCTGCAGAGCACCAAGTTTATTGGTTCGTTTTGTACTATTGTCAGATTGCTTTTTTTCCTCTACCAAATGCAGGAATAATCCAACTTCATCTAAAATTCTTTGGTATGAGTGGGCTGTTTTCAGAACAATAGAGTCGGCATATTGCTTTAATCTTGCCTCCTCTAACTGGGACAAGTTCTTTCCTGTAAAAACGATAATTGGTAAATTCTCCAATCCTGGATTTCTTTTTACTGCTTCTAAAGTCTCGTAACCTACAGTATCAGGAACTCCCATATCTAAGATTACGCAATCTGCCTTATCTGAAGTTAAGGCGTTGATACTATCTGCTACGCTATTTTTTATTTCTGTGTGGATGTTAAAGCTACTTAGAAAATAAGATAAAGCACTTGCGTGTTTTTGATTTTCTTCTACAATCAGGACTTTTTTAGGGAAACGATTTAAAGCTTCTTCTATCCTTTTGAACATATCATTAATCTGCTCTAAGGCAACAGGTTTGTCAATAAAGTCGATAGCGCCCTTTAATAAACTTTCCTTTTTTACTTTAAGCGAAGACATGATATGAACCGGAATATGTTTAGTAGCAGGATTACTTTTTATTTCTTCCATAACCTGCCAACCATCTTTCACAGGTAACTGAATATCCAGGAGTATAGCCAAAGGCTGATACCGTTCTGCAAATTCCGCAGCAATATCACCACGAACAACGACAACACCTTTATACTTCTTCTTTCTGGTATATTTGAGTAGTACTTTAGCAAAGTTAACATCGTCTTCTACAATCAAAATTACCTTGTCATCCCGTCCAATATCATTTCTATCGTCATCTACATTTTCCGGAATCTCTAACACTGCCAGGTTTGTTTTAGGTGCCTGCTGTTGAGTTATATGCTGTATTTCCTCAACATCGGCCGAAATATCTTCTATTAGTTCCTGTACATGAGGCTTATTTACCGTATGGGAGCTTCTAATTGGAACGACTAAAGTAAAGGTACTGCCCTCATTTTCCCTACTTGTTAGCCTTATCTCCCCACCTAATAATTTTGCTATTTCTCTACTGATTGACAGTCCCAGCCCTGTTCCACCAAACTTTCTTCTTGTTGAGCCATCGGCTTGTTGAAATGCTTCAAAAATTATTTTCTGTTGCTCTGGTGGAATACCAATTCCCGTATCTTTTACCGAGAATAAAACATTTTCTTTTTCCTTGCTAATGGAGAAACCGACACTACCTTTCGATGTAAATTTAATTGCATTAGACAGCAAGTTCTTAATAACCTGCTCTAATCTCATTTTATCTGTTTCTATAGTCTGATTTACATCTGAATTAACCTTTATATCGAATTGCAGATTTTTTTCTCGCACAATTGGAGCAAATAAAGCTTGCATCTCCTGTATGATCCCTTCAATACTTATATCCTGATAGTCCAAAGTCATTTTACCTGCCTCTATTTTCGATAAATCTAAGATTTCATCTATCAGTTCTAATAAACTTGCTCCTGAGCTTTGAATAACCTTTGCAGATTCTACTTGCTCTTCATTCAAGTTGTGTTCTGTGTTTTCTGCCATCAGGCGTGATAACAACAAAATTGAATTTAACGGCGTTCTGAGTTCATGAGACATGTTAGCCAGGAACTCAGATTTATATTTAGTACTTACAGCCAGTTCTTCTGCTTTTTTCTGTATTTCAAGATTACGTTCGGCTATCATTAGATTCTTTTCTTCCAATAATTTCGATCGTTCTTCTAGTTCCTGGTTAGATTGTAAAAGCTCTTCTTGTTGTACTTTTAGTTCCTCCTCAGATGCCTGTAGTTTCTGCGTTTGTGCTTCGAGCTCCATATTCAGATTTTCGAGTTCTGAATGCTGTGTCTGCAACTCTTCGGACTGAGCCTGAGACTCTTCCAATAAGGTCTGGATTTTATTCCTGTTATAAGCATCTGCAATAGCATTGGCCATATCTTTACAGGCCTCCCTAAAAAATGACAATTGCTTTTCATCCAAACTCTCGTGTAATCCCAATTCGATAACACCTAAACATTCTTTTTCCAGCATCAATGGAAAAAGAACGATGTCTGCTACCTTTAGCTTGCCACTGGAAAAACTAACAGTGAAATCTTTGGTGTCTATATTTTCGAAGTGCTTGAATTCTCTGTCTTTAAACACCTGTCCAATCATTCCCTCACCAACATTAAAAGATTTAGCCATATAGTTTTCCAAACCATAAGCCGCCTTTAGCACTATTTTATCATCCTGCCATAAATACAGCGCTCCATTATAGCAATTCGCATAGTTTGCAATGAACTTTAATACATCGTTACATAGATTTTCGACAGTCTTATTACCTACCAGGCTTTTATTTAAGCTGGCCAAGCCTGTTTGCTGCCATTCATTTGCGTTTATTTGATCGAAAGCAGTTTTCAATGACCTTGTCATATGATTTAATGAATTGGCTACAACTCCCAAATCATCTTCTTCAGCATCATTGATCTCAATTTCATAATCTCCTTCGGATATTTTGTTGGCAATATTTCTGATAATATTTATCCTTCTCGTCATTTCAGCATCTTTTTGTTTCAATGCTGTCTGAAGTTCATCTCTCCTTCTAAAGTCCAACCTTACTCTGTTATAAAAGTACATTGTTATGAATATAGAAGCTATCGCTGCAACTATAATAAAGATGACACTATATGCAATGTAATTTTCCAGCTTATTCCCATTTCTAAACAATATAGCTTCTTCATACTCTACAATTTCATCAATTACGGCTCTGCATTTATCCATTGTACTCTTGCCCAACTCCAGCTTCTTAGTCTCGATAGGCAGCCCATTACGTTTTTGCACCAAGGCTTCTTCCAGATACCCAAGTCTCGCATTGGTTAAGACCTCAAGACTTTCTATCTTTCGCCTTGTGTACGATGCCGGTTCTGTCAGTTTTTTAACCTTTTCTAAAGAAGAATATACCTTTTTTGCACCGGAATTATATGGTTCTAGAAAAACGTCCCGACCCGTCAGGAGATAACCTCGCTGACCTGTTTCTATATTCTGTAAATCAACCAGCACCTCAATTGTTGATTCAACTATCTCTCTTGTTTTAGCTATTTCCTCCCTACTCTGGATTAACTTTTGAATACTGATATAAGAAGCTCCGGAACTTAAGATTAATATTAAAAGTGAAATTCCAAAACCTATCTGAAGGTTTCTTAAAAATGCTTTTGCCATTTTTTAATTATAGTAGGTTAAAGGTAAAGTAAAATAAAAAGTAGAGCCAGACCCATATTTGCTTTCAATGCCAACATTCCCATTATGTTGCCTGATAATCTCAGAACAGATATATAAGCCAATTCCTAATCCCTGAAATTTAACAGAGGTTTCTTCAACTCTGTAAAACTTATCAAAAAGATTTTTTTGATTGTTTTCCAATATTCCAATTCCAAAATCAATAACGCTAACTTTTACAAAATCTCGAATAATTTCTGTTTTTACCAGAATCTGCTCTGTATCCGGCGCATATTTTATAGCATTGGTGAGATAGTTAATAAGAACTTGTTCTATTCTAGTTTCATCACCCAAAATTTCTCTGCCGAGGGCTTCTCCATCCTTAACTATCTCTATTTTTAAATTACCATAAGTATGGTATATCGTATTAATGACATTATCTATCAGATCATCCAGTAAGAATAGCTTTTTATTAAGCTTTAATTTCCCATTCTCTATTTTTGAAATGTCCAATAAATCGGTAATCAGACTTTGTAGCTTATCCAATTGTGACTGCACCCTGCTGATATATGTTTTCGCAGGCGTTTCTTCAATATCAACTAAATTACGTTCAAGAAGTTGGACATAGGCCTTTATACTTGTAAGCGGTGTTTTAAGTTCATGACTGGCTATACTCAAAAACTCATCTTTTTTCTTCTCTATTTGTTTTTGATCCTCAATATCTGTAAAGGTTCCAACCCATTTTACTACTTTCCCGTCTTCTTTTATAGGTACAATTCTCAATAAATGGAACCTGTAGGAGTCTCCATTGATTTTTTTAATTCTAACTTCCATTTCCAGAGCATTATCTGTCAACATGGCAATGGACCATTCTTGAAAAATATCTTTGTCTTCGGGATGTACCGGGGGGAAGCTTCTGTCCGTTACAGCGTAACTAAACCATTTCTTATTAACAAAATCTATTGTCCCTTCAGCAGTAGCCGTAAAAGCTATCTGAGGCAGCGACTCTAATGTAAAATGTAAATGTTCTACTTTTTTTCTAAGTTCTTCTTGTACATTTTTCCTAATCTCTATCTCCGATTGCAGGTTTTTTTGTGTTTCGTTTAATATTAATGTCTGCTCATAAAGCTTATAGAATGTCTTTACTTTTAACAAAAGGATATCCGGATCTACTGGCTTAGTAACATAATCAATTCCTCCTGAAGCATAGCCTTTTGTGATAAATTTTTTATCCTTATTTACGGCAGATAAAAAAATGATGGGAATATTCTTTGTTTTATTAAATCCTGATAATGTTTCGGCTACTTCAAATCCATCCATGCCGGGCATCTGTACATCCAGAATAATCAAGGCATAATTGTTTTTAAGTACTTTTTTGAGAGCTTCCTCTCCTGACATTGCCGTATCTACAGAAAAATTTTTTAACTCGAGAAGTTTTTTGAGCGAATAAATGTTTTCTGCTTTATCGTCAACAATTAATATCATAGTTACTTAGAGCGTCTTAATTAGAATAAAATTTAATGATTTAAGTTCAGCATAGCAGTTTTATATACAAAAACTACTCCAAAAAATAGATTTATTATGCTTGCATAATGTTTTTTAGTTTATTATATTTGTTAAAACTACTATAACCCAATAACTATTTTAACATGAAGCATCAAGAAACCATAGACTATTTTTTAAAGGTTGTTTGGCAAAACATTGCCAACAAATATAATAGTATTGCTTCTGAATTTGGAATTACACAATCAGTTGGTTATTTATTAATCAATATACACGAAGAAGAAGGCACAACCGTATCGGAAGTTGCTTCGCTATTGGGTCTTAAATCTACAAGTCTGAGCAGAATGTTAAACAATTTGGAAAGGGATGGGTTGATATATAGACAAAGCCATCAAACGGACAAACGCTCTGTAAAGGTTTTCTTAACAGATTTGGGTAAAGAAAAAAGGCATTTAGCAAGAGTCGTTGTTAGAAAATTCAACGACTATTTAAATCATAATATCGCAGAAACAGATAAGGAGCATTTAATTGAGTCCTTGAAAAAGATAAATAAGTTAACAACAGATTATCAACCATAATCTATATTCATTTTATGAAAAGAACTATTAAAAAAGTCGCTGTTTTAGGTTCTGGAATCATGGGGTCTCGCATAGCCTGTCACTTTGCCAACATTGGCGTAGAAGTTTTATTGTTGGATATAGCACCTAAAGAACTAACTGCTGCAGAACAAGCCAAAGGATTAGATTTATCAGACAAAAGAGTAAAAAACAGGATTGTCGATAGTTCTTTACAAAATGCATTAAAATCCAATCCGTCTCCTATTTACAGTAAATCTGTTCTTCATCAAATCAGCACAGGAAATTTTGCTGACAATATGAAAGATATAACCTCATGCGACTGGATAATAGAAGTTGTAGTTGAGAATCTGGAAATAAAAAAATCTGTTTTTGACCAGGTTGAACAATACCGGAAACCTGGAACTCTTATTGCATCTAATACCTCTGGCATCCCTATCCATTTAATGGCAGAAGGAAGAAGCGAAGATTTTAAAAAGCATTTTTGCGGAACGCACTTTTTTAACCCTCCAAGATATCTCAGACTTTTAGAAATTATACCTACACCTTATACAGATCCCGAAATAATAGATTTCCTACTGGAATACGGAGATCTTTATTTGGGAAAAACAACTGTTTTGTGTAAAGATACACCTGCTTTTATAGCCAATAGAGTAGGAGTATTTTCTATTATGTCTTTACTTCATTTGGTACAAAAATTAGACTTAACGGTTGAAGAAGTTGATAAATTTAGCGGACCAGCATTAGGCCGTCCTAAATCTGCTACATTTCGTACATCAGATGTGGTTGGTTTGGATACAATGATTAACGTTGCTAATGGCTTAGTCCAAAATGCACCCAACGATGAATCTAAAGATGCATTTGTACTTCCGGATTATGTTAAAAAGATGCAGGAAAACAAATGGCTGGGAGACAAAACCAGTCAGGGTTTTTACAAAAAAGTGAAGGACAAAGACGGAAAGTCAGAAATTTTGTCGTTAGATCTTAAAACCTTAGAATATAAACCGCAGCAAAAAGTAAAATCTACGACTTTAGACGAAACAAAAAAAATAGATAATCTACAAGAGCGAATGCGTGTCTATGCGAAAGGAAAAGATAAAGCTGGTGAATTCTTCAGAATTTCTTTTGCAGGTTTGTTTGAATATGTTTCAAATAGAATTCCGGAAATATCCGACGAATTATACAGAATAGACGATGCTATGCGAGCTGGCTTTGGCTGGGAATTGGGACCTTTTGAAGTATGGGATGCGATTGGTGTAAAAGAAGGAATTGAAATTATGGAACAACATGGCAAAAAACCTGCTTTATGGGTAAATGACATGTTAAGCTCTGGAAATGCATCTTTCTACAAAATAGAAAACGGAATAAAACAATATTACGATATACCTACTAAAACTTACAAGACCATACCGGGTCGTGATTCCTACATTATTTTAGATAATATACGGCCAACAAAAACCATTTGGAAAAATAAAGGAACTACCTTAACCGATTTAGGAGATGGCATCTTAAACCTTGAGTTTCATACAAAAATGAATACGATTGATGGAGAGGTTCTGGCTGGAATTAACAAAGCGATAGACATAGCTGAAAAATCTTATAAAGGGCTTGTTATCGGCAATGACGCTGCTAATTTCTCTGCCGGAGCAAATGTGGGAATGATATTCATGATGGCCGTTGAGCAAGAATGGGATGAGGTAAATATGGCTATTAAAATGTTCCAGGATACTTCTATGCGAATACGTCATTCTGCTATTCCGGTTATTCTGGCCCCGCATAATTTAACATTGGGTGGAGGTTGCGAATTCTGCCTGCATGCAGACCATGTACAGCTTTATGCAGAAACGTATATGGGACTGGTTGAATTTGGTGTTGGTTTAATTCCTGGTGGCGGTGGCAGCAAAGAATTTGCTCTCAGGGCCTCCGATGAATTTAAAGAAGGACAGATAGACCAGAATATATTAAAGGACAGGTTCTTAACAATAGCCATGGCTAAAGTATCTACTTCTGCGCTTGAAGCTTTTGAATTAGGTTATTTACAAACCGGAAAGTTCTCGATAACCATGAACAGGGATCGCCTTATTTCAGATGCAAAAACGAAGGCTTTGGATCTGGCCAATGCTGGTTATTCAGCACCTGTTCCAAGGAAGGATGTTAAGGTCCTTGGAAATTCGGGATTGGGTATGGTTTATGCCGGCGCTAATAGTATGAGATCTGGAAACTATATTTCCGAATACGATCAAAAAATCTCTCAAAAACTAGGATATGTAATGTGCGGAGGAGATTTATCTGCTCCTACCATTGTTAACGAACAATATCTCTTAGATCTGGAAAGAGAAGCCTTTGTTTCTTTATGTACAGAACGTAAGACACTAGAAAGAATTCAAAGCATAATTACAGGAGGTAAACCGTTGAGGAATTGATTGAGAGATTTAAGTATTGAGATGTGAGTATTGCGTATTAAGACCTTGCATATTTGACAATAGAAAAGTATTAAAAAGGACATTAGACTTTATAATTATGCACAATATTAAAGAGTTGAAAATCTGGAATAAGTCAATAGATTTAGCAATTGATATTTATGAATCAACTGCTAAATTTCCACCTGATGAAAGATTTGGATTAACTTCTCAGGCTCGCAGATGCGCTATTTCAATATCTTTAAATATTTCTGAGGAAACAGGACGAAATACAAAAGAAGAATTTAAGCAGTTTTTAGGAATAACCAATGGCTCATCCTACGAATTAACTCAAATAGTAATCGCTAATAAGCTAGAGTTTATTGACGATATATCAACAGAAAAGATTCTCAATAAAATAGATGAAATTCAAAAAATGAATTGTAAACTTCAAAAATCATTAGAAAACATTTAAAATATTATAAAGTCCATCTCTAATATCAAGACAACATACAAGCAATCTCAATACACACTACTCAAATCTAGATAATAATATGGAAGCATACATTATAGCAGGATACCGAACAGCAGTAGGAAAAGCTCCACGCGGCGTCTTCAGATTTACAAGGGCAGATGATCTGGCTGCCGATGTTATAAAAGGTTTGGTTGCTTCTGTTCCAAACTTAGATATAAATCGTATAGACGATGTTATTGTGGGCAATGCAACTCCCGAAGCCGAGCAAGGTTTAAATATTGGTCGTATGATTTCCCTTATGGGATTGAGTACAGATAAGGTACCTGGCGTTACTGTAAACAGATACTGTGCGTCGGGTCTCGAAACTATTGCTACCGCAGTGGCCAAAATTAAAGCAGGGATGGCCCATTGTATTATAGCTGGTGGCGTAGAAATAATGTCTGGAATGCCGTTTGGTGGAAATAAAATTGTACCGAATGCTAAAGTAGCAAAAGAGAATCCAGATTGGTATTGGGGTATGGGCCTTACAGCCGAAGCTGTGGCTAAAGAATTTAATGTAAGCAGAGAAGACCAGGATCAGTTTGCTTATAATTCCCACAAGAAAGCAATTGCCGCTATTGAGAATGGACATTTAAAAGACGGTGTACTGCCGATTACAATACACGAGACTTATTTAGACGAAAATCTGAAAAAGAAAACAAGAGAATTTGTTGTAGATACCGACGAAGGCCCCCGAAAAGACACCAATCCAGAAGCATTGGCTAAATTGAAACCTGTTTTTGCTCTAAACGGCTCTGTTACTGCCGGAAATTCTTCCCAAACTTCGGATGGGGCTGCATTTGTTCTGGTCGTATCTGAAAAAATGCTTAAAGAATTAAATGTACAGCCCATAGCCAGATTAATAAGTTATGGGATTGCAGGAGTTCCGCCCAGGATTATGGGAATAGGCCCCATCGAAGCCATTCCGAAAGCTTTGAAAATGGCGAATATGAATCTCAATGATATAGATCTGATAGAACTGAATGAAGCATTTGCCTCTCAATCATTAGCTGTTATACGCAATTTGGATATTGACACCAATAAACTAAATGTAAATGGTGGAGCGATTGCTTTAGGGCACCCACTTGGTTGTACAGGAGCAAAACTTACTGTTCAGATTTTAAACGAGCTAAAACGCACTAACCAAAAATACGGAATGGTTACCATGTGTGTCGGAACCGGACAAGGTGCTGCAGGAATTTTTGAGTTACTATAAAGATATAACACTAACTAACAATACGATGATAATTTAGGAGCCCCAGGTTCCTAAATTTTTCATCCATAAAAAATTAAACCATGCAAAATGCAGTTCAATCTTTAAAAGGTGGTGAATTCATCATTAAAGAAACCGAAGCCAAAGATATTTTTATCCCGGAAGAGTTCGACGAAGAACAATTGATGATAAAAAAGACTTGCGAAGACTTTCTGCAAACAGAAATCTACCCAAAATTAGAGGAGATTGATCAGCAGGAAGAGGGATTAATGCAGTCTTTAATGGACAAGGCCGGTGAGCTCGGACTGCTGGCTGTTTCTATTCCCGAAGAATATGGTGGTTTTGGAAAAAACTTTAACACTTCCATGTTGGTGACCGATGTTATTGGAGCAGGACATTCCTTTGCTGTCGCCTTATCTGCCCATACAGGAATAGGTACCTTACCCATTCTTTATTATGGAAATGAGGAGCAAAAAAATAAATACATTCCAAAACTGGCGTCAGGTGAATTAAAAGCTGCTTATTGTTTAACCGAGCCTAATTCCGGATCTGATGCCAATAGTGGCAAAACCAAAGCTAGTTTAAATCCCGAAGGAACCCACTATCTTATAAATGGGCAAAAAATGTGGATTACAAACGGTGGATTCGCAGATATTTTTATCGTCTTTGCAAGAATTGAAGATGATAAAAACCTGACGGCTTTTATTGTAGAAAGAAATTTTGGCGGTATCAGCATGAATCCCGAGGAACATAAAATGGGAATAAAGGGATCTTCTACCCGGCAAGTATTTTTTAATGATTGCCCTGTACCTGTAGAAAATATGCTTTCGGAAAGAGGTAACGGGTTCAAAATAGCTGTTAATATTTTGAATATTGGTCGGATAAAATTAGGTGCGGCTACCATTGGATCATCTCGTAAAGTCATCAATACTGCTATTAATTATGCTAACGAACGTGTTCAGTTTGGATTACAAATTTCAAAATTTGGAGCAATACGCTACAAACTTGCGGAAATGGCAACCCGCAATTTTGCCATAGAAAGTGCTACCTATAGAGCTGGACAAAATATAGATGACGCTTATGAGAGATTAATAACATCGGGGATGGATTCTGGCAAAGCTAAGCTAAAATCTACGGAAGAATTTGCGGTAGAATGTGCCATCATTAAGGTATGGGGATCAGAGATGCTGGATTATATTGTGGATGAAGGCGTCCAGATTTACGGCGGTATGGGTTTTTCTGCCGAAGCACCAATGGACAGAGCATACAGAGACAGCCGAATAAACAGAATTTTCGAGGGAACAAATGAAATTAACAGATTGTTGATTGTTGATATGCTTTTAAAAAGGGCAATGAAAGGAGAATTAGACTTAATGACTCCTGCGCAGGCTGTAGCCGGAGAATTAACATCTATCCCGGACTTTAATATCGCTGAAGATGGCTCATTGTTTTATGCAGAAAAGAAAATCCTCAAGAATTTAAAGAAAGCAGGATTAATGATAGCGGGCGCCGCTGTTCAGAAACTCATGATGACGCTAGCAAAAGAACAGGAAATATTAATGAATATTGCCGACATTATCGGATATGTATATGTTGCAGAATCAACATTGCTTCGAGTAGAGAAATTAGTTAATCTTAAAGGTGAAGAAGCGGTTTCCGGACAAATAGATATAATGAAAATTTATATACAGGAAGCAGTAGATAAAGTTCACCTTGCTGGAAAAGAGGCGTTAAATTCTTTCGCAGATGGCGATGAACTGAATATGATGATGATGGGATTAAGGCGTTTTACAAAAACTTCTCCTTTTAATATAAAAGAAGCCCGACAACGCGTTGCAAAAAAATTAATAGAAGCTAATAAATATTGTTTCTAAACAGGATGATGCTACCGATTAACTGCTATTTTCTGGTAAGAGCACAAAGCATTTTATATGTCAGCTTTGTGCTTTTTTGTTATTTCTGACACATTTTAGTCCTTTCCTACTCTAAACAGGAGCATTTTGGGATTCTTCTATTTGATGTGAGTAATTTCAATGCACCTCTTTTCATAAAAAAATTACATATACTCACAAAAGGAACTGTATCACATAAACAGCAAATTGGCGTATAGACTAGGTCTTAAAAAATGTTAAATGTTAGATTTATCTAAAAAGATAAATAAATTTGTAAGTAGAGTTATGAAAAATTTGTTGGTATCTGTTGCGGTGCTGTGTAGTATGTTTATCTTTGGGGCTTGCTTAAAGTCTGAAGAAACGGCAAATCCTCAAATGGAGTATCAGGCTCAGTTAAATAATGATGAGATGCTAATTAGTAAGTTTCTGGTGGAAAAAGGCATACCCGCCACTAGAGATGCATCGGGAATTTACTTTTATAGATACGAGCAAAATAAAAGTCAAGGCGAAAAGTATAGTTACAATCCAAATACAATTATTACTGTAAAATATACAGGCAGGCTTCTAAACGGAACTATCTTTGACTCTAGAGACAAAGAAGCTCAATTTAAACTAGCTGATGTAATATTAGGCTGGCAAATAGGAATACAATTAATGCAAAAAGGAGAAAAAATACGTTTAATCATTCCTTCGGTATATGGTTACGGAAATAAGAGCCAAGGCATTATACCTGCTAACTCTGTTTTAGATTTTGATATAGAATTAATAGATATACAATAGAAAATGATAAAGAAATTTTTAGGTCTGATACTTACCTTCTCTATTTTATTAGGCGCATGTACTAAAGAAACAAGAACTTTAAAAGAAATAGAGGAATTAAGTATTAATGACTTCCTAACTAAAAACAATCTTACTTCTCAGTTTAAGAAAGACAGCACTGGTTTTTATTATAGTACATTAAGAACCGGAGAGGGAGATACTTTGCAAAATTATAATCAGGTATTCTTTCTAATGGACTTAAAGACTTTAGAAGGCGCTAATGTTACAACGACAGGCGCATTAATTACCTCAACTGACACATATTCTTATATGCCTAATCTTAACTCTGCAAAGGGCGGATTTATTGGCTATATTACACCTATCGGACTTAGAAATGTCCTCCTAAAAGCAAAGTATGGAGAAAAGGTAAGAGCATTATTACCTTCATATATCATGTTCGGAAAAGACGGGTACAGTACATTAATTAAAGGAAATACTATTCTTGATGCGACTATAGATATTATAAATGCAAAAACGCAGACTGCCGCAGAAGACACATTAATTAATAGATACATTAAGACCTTGAGTCACGTTTATACTAAAGACGAAGAAACTGGCCTCTATTATAAAATAGTAAATGAAGGAACAGGGTCACAAATTGCCATCGGATCATCTGTTAAGGTGGTTTACGCAGGGAGATTTTTTAATGGTACGGTGTTCGATTCGTCAAGTAGAGAAACTCCTTTTGAAACGACAATTTACAATGGAAGCCTGATCACAGGTTGGATAGAAGGCATCCAAAAGATAAAAAAAGGCGGGCACATTAAATTAATTCTACCTTCTTACTTAGCTTATGGATCAAATGGTGGCAGTACAATCCCTCCAAACACTCCATTATTTTTTGATATTGAAGTTCTAGCCGAATAAAATTATATTGGCAAATTCTTTGATAGTATAGTAGAAAACAGCGTACTATCATGAAAAAGAAATTTTTAATCGGTTTATCAGCATTTGCTTTTGTACTTCTATACACCACTAGCATTAATGCGCAGGATAAAGTAGAAAAAGCCGCAGAAAATACCGGAAAAGCAATTGAAAAAGGTGCCAAGGCGGTAGGAAAAAAAACAGCCGAAGTAGCTTCTAAAGGAGTTTCAAAAATTGCCGATCAAACGTATAGAGGGAAGATGGCTCCTGATGGCTCCAACGTTTATATAGATGGAAATAACAAAAAATATTACATCAATAAAAAAGGCGAAAAGGTTTATTTAAAGCCTTCTCAAATAAGAGACAGACCAAAGAACCAACATTAAATAAAAAAGGGAAATCATTGATTTCCCTTTTTTATTTATGCGTTGAATTTATATCCAACTCCTCTTATAGTCTGAAGATATTCAGGCCTATCCGGATTTTCTTCAATTTTCTTTCTCAAGCGTACAATATGCATATCCAATGTACGTGTATTAACATCAGAATTGTATCCCCATACCTCTAACATTAAGTCATCACGGCTGATTACCTTATTTACATTTTTCAGAAAATACAATAAAATTCTATTTTCCAAAATGGTAAGCTCTATCTTTTTACCATTCTTAATAATAGAATGAATGTGCGGATGATGCTCCATATCTCCAAACCGGGATATTTCATGCTTATCATTATTAACTAAAAACTTAACCTTACTGTCTAACATTGCAACTAAAACATCCATATTAAATGGTTTGGTTACATAGTCTGACACGCCAAAATTGTAAGCATCTATTTTGTCCAGATCCTGGGCTTTGGCAGTCATCATTACAACCAATCCTTCGTATCCCTTGGCTCTTAAATTCTTACATATTTCTGACCCTTGTACACCAGGCAGCATCCAGTCTAATAAAACAATTTCCGGATTTTCTTTTAACACCAACTCTTCTGCATCACTCCCATTCCCTGTTTCTACAATTGAGTATCCCTCTGTTTTTAAACGATGAACAACCAAAAACCTTAAATTTTCATCATCTTCAATAACTGCTATTTTATTGTTTTTCTGCATATTATTTATTGATATAAGGTAGTTCCACTATAAATTCAGAACCTTTACCCACTTTGCTGTTTACGGTAATATTACCTTTCATTAAGTTAACAAGTTCTTTACAAAAAGCCAAACCTAAACCAATACTTCCTTGCTGATTATATTGACTCTCTATTCTATAAAATTTCTTAAATATATTATCAATTTCTGTTTTTTCTATACCTATTCCCTTATCTTTAAAACTAAACACGATATTTTTCTTACTCCTGGATACCGTTATCTTCAAATATTTTTGTTGAGGATTGGAATATTTATAAGCATTTTCGATTAAATTCTGATAAATACTAGTTAACAACACCGGATCAGATATAAATGTTTTCACGCTTCTTTTAACATCCAAATCAATTTTATAATCCGGATATTTTAACTGATATCCGTTAATAATATTTTGAGAGAATGCTTCCAATTCTATTTCAACCTGCTTGATATTAATGGTTTTATTTTCAATCTGGGTAAAAGACAGCAACTTATTCATTAACTCATTCAACTTATCGGCTTCTTCGTCCAATATTTTCCCATAATGATTCAGTTCCTGCATACTAAGCTCATGCGCACTTCTAATATTATTTCCGGCAATCTTAATAACCGCTACGGGAGTCTTAAATTCGTGAGTAAGGTTATTTACAAAGTCATATTGAAGTTTAAAAAGTTTTCTGCTCATACGAAAGTTCCTATAAATCAGAAAAGTTATGATTATCATAATAGCATATATAAAAAATACTCCAAATGCTATCGGTAAAAAACGCCTGTTAACTTCTCTTTTTAAGTATAACTTACTGCTGGTAAAATATAGCTTATATCCCGAAAAAGCCCCGGGGAGTGGCATACTGGTATTTAAATAGTTAGGATTTTCGAATATAGATTCAAAAGAAAGCTCCTCAATACTAATATTCTGGTAAAGATTAGGATGCCTATTGATAATCTTAAGCTTATATGGATTTAGTTCGAAAGAAAACAAGTCTTGTTCATAAACCGGATATTTTTTATTTGGATTATTCATAATTTCCTGAAAGGCGCTAATTTCCTGCCTTCTGGGAACACTCATATAACTTATTTTATTAGGTGAGAAACTATAAAATGTTTTAAAAATGGTTTCATTACTTACATTTTTAGTAGTATCGGCAGACTCTATGAAAGCAGCCATTTTAAGACCTATATTATTAAATTCGTCTGCATTACTAAGACTCAATTTTCCGGGCTTCCTGCTATCATAAATTACTCCTGAACCCGGAGGTACTTTTTTTCCAAATTTATATACGTTTTTAATTCCAATTCCTAGGTTCCTCACTGCAATTCCATGCAAAATGTCTCTGTTAGACACATAAGAATCATAAAATATTATGGTTTCTACAAATGGATATTTGTCTAAAACAGTATTAGCGTATCTTGCCGCAGAAAGTGAATCTAAGAAACCCTGGTAATATGAAATTTCGGGAATAGTTTGCTGGAAGAACGCTTCATAAGGTGACATTGAATCTTCCAGAATATCTATTTTAAGTGAGTTAAATTCGCTCTGAACTTGCCTTTTTGTTAAATTATGTCCCAATCCCAACGCCACTATCAGCGAGACTGAAAGCAGTATCAAAAATAAGATAATCAATAATCTATTTTTTTGGAAATTCAGTCTGTCTGCTCTCATAAGCACTTATTTCAAATACCTTGCAAAGAATGCTTCTACAGTATTATAAAAATGAATTTTATTTTCGAATTTACTAATTCTCTGCCCTTCTTCATCTCTTACTATATATTCTACGTTGTTATTGTGTTTTTTCAACTCTTTGACAAACTGAGTCACCTCACTAAGATTACCTCTTGAATCTTTTCCTCCCTGAAAGAAAAGTAAAGGTATATTTAGTTTTCCGCTATTAAATATTGGAGATGCAGATTTAATATAATCGACATCCTTTTCTGGGCTTCCAATTAACTCTTCAATAACCGGCTTATGTGGCTTATAGTAATCCGGAGTACTTTTGATATAGGTAAACAGATTCATAATACCAGCATAAGAGACTACAGATTTATAGAGTTTTGGCTGCTGAATAGCGAGATTAAGTGCCGCAAATCCGCCAAACCCTTTTCCAAAGGCTACAATCCGGCTAGAATCTATCTTTTTATTTGCGATTAACCAGTCTACACCATCTGATATATCTGCATGGATATTACCATTCCACTGTTTAAGTCCCGCTCTAAAAAATTCTTTTCCATATCCGGTAGACCCCCGGAAATTAGGCTGAAAGACAGCATATCCCCGACTCGCAAAAAATTGCACTTCCGGATCATATTCCCAGTTGGTTCTCTTATATGGACCAGAGTGTGGCATAACAATTAACGGCGGCAATTGCTTACCTCCTTTAGGCAAGGTTAAATAACCATGGATCTGAATTCCTTCTTTATTCTTATAACTGATAGGGACCATACTATTCATTCTTTCTTGAATTATTTGAGCATTGACATCTCCTAACTTCGTTAACTGATTCTGTTTAGATTTATATAAATAATAGGATCCGGGCACTTTATCACTATAGGCTTTTAAAATGATATTTTTTTCAGACTCATCATGGTCAATAATTTCTATAACCTCCGTTCCTAACTTTTTGTTCAGGTTCTTGTAATAAGTTTCAATACCAGGAAACAAAAAATGTCTTTTTTCCTTTGCCAAGCCCGTTGAAAAATAAATAATCTGGTTGGTCCTTGCCGAATAAACCACATTCAGAATATCCGTATTCGGATTTTCATATATTATTCTTTGCTCTTTACCAGTACTGCAATCTATTTCTACCAAAGCATATTTATCTCTTTTTATATTAGATAATGCATATAAATGGTGCCGCTTTCCTTTAACAAATAATATTGGTTTAATGTTAGTAGTAAAATGATTTGAAATAATCTTCCTGAAGTCCTCTTCGTTTGTTTCTCTATAATACCAATTCTCATTTGTATCTTCACTCCCTCTGGCCAATCTGACGATATTATCTTCATCAGCAAACCACTCAAGAACATGACCAGGATTATTGACTATAACTTCCTTCTTGCCTGAAGGTACGTTTAGCTTGTACACATCGGTACGCTCAGGATCCCTGTCATTCATAGCAAAAAGTACCGAAGTATTATTCGGAGGATTACTTTTTTGAATAAAATCAATTTTTGTAACGCTATAACTCAGCACCACTTCTTCTAATTTATTCCCATCGCGCTGTACAGTATACATCCCGAAATCTTTGCACCCAGCATCTTCAACTATCAAACACAAAAAGTCATTGCCTACCCAACAATAATCCCGGATAGATTTTCCTTCAAATGAAGTTAGTTGTGAATGATTTCCATTCGAGATATTATGAATAAAAAGGTTTTTTTCACCATTTTGGTTTTCTTTAAGAGAAGAAACATATTTACCGTCTGGAGATATTTTAAAAAAAGAAGATTCGGAGTTTTTAAAAAATGTTTCTGCCGGAATTTTTTCTTTGTAGCTATCTCCCCTGCAACTGAAAAGCAGCAAGGCCAAACCAGCAAATACATATCTTAGTAGAAAATTTCGAGTCACTGGATCAATTTTATGAATATTAAATGCGAATAAACCGTAACTTTCAAATTAACTAAAACTTCAATAAACGAGGGCAATACAAAAAGTAACAAATAAGTTATATTAATATAATCTCAAAAATATATTTTATATTATTGAGTGTGAAAAAAACGGTACTTATCCTTTTCTCAATACTCAGTCTTGGCCTATTAACCTATGCACAAGACAATGATAATTTCATGCATGCTCAGCAGTTTTTCATAAATGGCGAATACGAAAAAGCAAAAAAGATATACGAGCGACTTTATCAGCAAAGAGATTATAAAAATCTCGCCTTTGAAGGTTATATTAATACACTATTAAAATTACGGGAGTATGATACCGCAGAAAAAATTATAAAAAAAGACTTAAGGGAAAATCCCGCAAACCCGAACAATAAAGTTTCGTTAATCCAACTTTACATAGAAAAAGGTGACAAAAATAATGCCGACAAGTACCTCCAGGATTTGTTGCAAAAACTTCCTGTCGACAACTTTTCAATAAGTCAAATTGCAAATGGATTTTACAGAATAAATCAATTTGAATACGCTGCAAAAGTTCTAAATTCCGGTCGGAAAGTTCTGAACAATCAAACACTTTTTTCGTTCGAACTAATTAATTTATATCGCTATTTACGTCAAAAAGATCTTCTCACGCAGGAGATATTAAACATTATAGAATTACAACCTGATTATCTGCCTACCGCTAAATCCAGTTTAAGCAGAGTTTACGAAAACAACCAGGATTACCAAACTCTAAAAAGCATTCTATTGCGGAGAATTCAAAAGAACACCAGCAGCATTGCCTTAAGTGACCTGCTAGCTTGGACCTATGTGGAATTAAAAGAATACAACTTTGCCCTTATACAAGCCATTTCCATTGACAAGCGTTTAAACGAAGATGGAAGCGCTATTTTTATGCTCGCTTCTGTTTTAAAGAACAATTACGAATATGAATATGCACAAAAAGCACTGGATTATATTATTTCGAAAGGAAAAACCAATCCGTTTTATATTTCTTCACAAATTGAATTGCTTAAATTAAAGCAATTACAAGCAGAAAAGAAGGGGCTGGTAAAAACCGATCTATCTTCTTTAGAAGCTGCTTATGAATCCGTAATCCATGAATTCGGTCAAAATCAACGCACTTTATTTGCTATTTTGGAACTTGCAAAATTAAAAGCAAACCAGCTTAGCAAAGTAAATGCAGCAGATAGCCTGTTGACAAATGCTCTAAATATACCACGTTTAAGCGCTGGCGAACTGGCTCAAATTAAATTAGAACTTGCAGACATAAATATACTGAATAACAACCCCTGGGAAGCATCTTTACTATACGGACAAATTGAAAAATCGCTTCCGAATACTATCCTGGGGCAAGAAGCAAAATTTAGAAATGCTAAACTTTCCTTTTACAATGCAGATTTTAAATGGGCAAAAGCTCAATTAGACGTATTAAAAGCTTCTACTTCACAATTAATAGCTAATGACGCCCTGGATTTAAGTCTTCTAATTCAGGATCATTTTGATGAAGATAGTGTAAATAGTGATCTTCAAAAATATGCAAAGGCGGAATTTTTTCGAGAACAGCATTTATACGAAAGAGCTTTATCCAGTCTGGACAGCATTCTGCTGCGCTCTCCACTCACTAAACTGGCCGACGATATACTCTTAAGCAAAGCTAAAATATATACATCTCTGCAACAATTTCAGGAAGCTATCTCTGCTTACAAGAAATTACATGAAGCATATCCGGCGAGTATTTGGGCCGATGATGCACTCTATCATTTAGGAATTCTTTACCAGGACAAATTGGAAGATTCAAAAACGGCAAATGCATACTATGAAAAATTAATGAATGAATTCCCCGGCAGCTTATATATCAGCGATGCCAGAAGGCGCTTCCGGCGTTTACGAGGTGATTCGCTGTAAACTAAAAAAGGTGAATTTCCGATTCAATAGATTAACTTTGCAGAATGATTATTTTCAATGTAACAGCAATTGTTGATGAAAAAATACAAAAGGAGTTTCATCATTTTATGCATCATATATACATTCCTGCTGCTTTAGCCAGTCATAAATTTCATGAAGCAAAATTATTTAAATTAACAGAACCCGTGAATGAAGGAGTTACCTATTGTGCACAATGTTTTGCAAATAGCAGACAGGAATTAGAAGAGTTCAGAGACGAACACCTTCCCAACCTTCAGGAATTATTAATGCAGCAATTCCCTAATCAGGTACTATTTTTTCCCAGTGTTTTAGAATTATCAAATCCATTATAATGAACTTTATAGAAAGTCCTATTAAGGACCTTATCATCATCGAACCGAAGATCTGGAAAGATGATAGAGGCTATTTTTACGAAAGCTACAATGAAAAGCTATTTAAAGCAGCAGGTATAGATACAAATTTTGTACAAGACAACCAATCTCTTTCTCAAAAAGGAACGTTAAGAGGTTTACATGCACAAGCCAACCCATATGCTCAGGGGAAACTGGTAAGGGTCATACAAGGAAAAGCTATTGATGTAGCTGTAGATATAAGGAAAAACTCACCAACTTATGGACAATATTTCTCCATTGAGCTTTCCGGAGAAAATTTTACTATGTTCTGGATTCCTCCAGGCTTTTTACATGGTTTTATAACTTTAGAAGACAACACCATTTTTCAATACAAAGTAACAGGAATGTATGACAAAGCGTCGGAAATCGGTGTTATTTGGAATGACGAAGATCTAAAAATAGATTGGCAATTTGATACGGATAAAGTTATTTTATCTGAGAAAGACAAACAACTTGTCAATTTTAAAGATCTGAGAAGCCCTTTTTAACTGGAAAAAAAAGCGAAGAAATAGAAAGAGCACAGGATCAATATATAGCCTGTGCTTTCTTCAATTTATTAGTCTGTCTTAATTTAGCAAATTGTATAATTCATCCAGTTTTGGAGACAACACAATCTCAATTCTTCGGTTTTTACTTCTTGCGTCAGCAGAATTATCAGAACTGATTGGCTGATATTCACCTTTTCCGGTAGCAATAATCCTGTTTGGAGATATTTTTTGTTCAGTGGTCAAAAATCTCACAACAGAAGTGGCTCGGAGCACACTCAAGTCCCAATTATCTTTAATCTGTCCCAGATTGACTACTCTCTGGTTATCTGTATGCCCTTCCACCGCAATATTAATTTCTGGTTGTGTATTTAATATTACAGCTAACTCATGTAACGCCTGTTTTCCCCTTTCGTCTATAACAATACTACCAGAAGCAAATAGCAATTTATCTGTTAAAGAAACATATACCTTCCCATCTCTCATTTCTACGGTCAAACCTTTATCCTGGAAACCTAGCAATGCTTTTTGTAATTTATTCTTCAAGGCGTTGCTGGCTTCATCCCTCTTCTTAATCATATCTTCAACTTCCTTAAGTCTTTGCTCCCTCCTTTTTAAGTCTGCAGACAGCTTATTTATTTCCGATGAGCTGTTAGACCTCAGTGTTGCGTAATTACCTCTTAAATCGTCTAATTCTTTATTCAAACCGGAAACTTTCTGGTGAAGATTTGCTGTATCTCTTTTTAATCTGGCCATTTCTTCTTCTAATGACTCAATTTTAACCTGTGCAGTTCCCCAACCTCCTGATAGCGAATCCTGATCAGACAATAATTTCTGGTACTTCTTTTTAGACATGACTACACATGAGCTCAGTAAAAGCGCAGAAAAAGCAAACGTTAATAAGATTTTAATTCTCATAATTATTCTAATGCTCTATTTAAAAAATGATTTAATGGTTTGATTAACTTTAGTCCTCGGAGCAATTCTTTAACCCCTTTTTCCGTTTCCCAACTTTTATCCTCAAAATGCTTTATACAGATAAAACTTTTTAGCTTCAGAATTTCAATATAGGGGTGGTCCTTGTCATAGCCTTTTGGATTTGTTTTAAGTACATCTTCTCTACTTAATTCTCCAAAGAAATCTTTGAAATTTTTATCTTCCAGGATAGACAAAAATTCAGAAGTACCATAGTCTATTTCTTGTCTAACCGCACTAAGCTGTTGAGCAGACGGTCTCCAATATCCGCCACCAATATAATTATTGTCTGGCTCTATATGAATAAAATAAACTGGCCCCTCTTTCATTCGATCTTCGGCAATAATGATAGCGAAGTTATTCTTATATGGCGCTTTATCCTTGCTAAACCTTACATCCCGATAAATACGCAATACGCATTTTTTTACGCTGGTATCAACGGGTACCGCCGAATCAAAACTACTTATCTCGTTAATTAAAAACGCTGCAAATTCATCAACATTTTCTTTTGCTATTTCGTACAAACTTTTATTTTTATCAAACCACTCGCGATTGTTATTCTTTCTTAACAACTTAAGAAATTCATATACATCTTTTTTAATCGTGATCATAATCTGGTCTATAACTAATTTTTGGAGACAATAAATGCAATAATATCACTCTTGAATATCTAAAATTCAGTGGTGCTGTAATAAAACTTGCCACTAAAATTGTAGTAATATAAATCCACGGTGATTTTTCTTCTTTAGTAATGATATAGGTCAAAATTCCGATAGTTACACCTAAAGCCACGTTTATAGCATAGCTGATATACATAGCAGCATAAAAATATCCTGGTTCTATTTCATACTTTAACCCACAATGAGGGCAGTGTTCATACATCTTCTGAGACTTTATTCCATACATACTATTTTGGAAAACATCGCCTCTTCTGCATCTTGGACATTTGGCATGCAGCATTGCCTGTAGTTTAGGTGTACCAGCCATAAGAATAATATTAAATGTATATTAGATTAAACCAACATAATTTAATCTAATAAATGGAAAAACCTGCAATTAAGCAGGTTCAAGTCCTAATTTAAATTAATTTTTTCTTTTTTGATATCGATAGTTATATCTTTTTTCCGGTATTTTTTATACCACAAAAAACCGATGGCAGCCACGGCAATATATGGTGCCGCTAACAAATACATTATACCCTTATTCAAACCTTTAGCGGTACTATCCCCTGAGTTTATATTAGACTCAACGGTAGATTGGCACATGGCGCACTGTGCATTACTATTCAAAGGTGTTATAAACATAGCCAGACTGAAACCAGCACTTGCCAAAAATATCTTTACCTTTTTCATATCATTAAAATTGATAATATGGGGAAATCATTAAATAAACTACCACTCCAGTTATCGTCACATATAACCATACCGGGAAGCTGTATCTTACCAGTTTTCGGTGTTTCTCTACGTTCATTTGTAAACCTCTGTAAAAGCTTAAAAGAATTAAAGGAAGCACAATAGCAGCCAGAATGATATGTGTTACTAATATAACGTAATAAATATACCTTACATTGCCTGCCGCTGTAATTTCTTCAGCCTCCAAAATTCCATTTCCATTTAAATCGCCAAACTTGGTTTCGGGAGCAAAATAGTGGAATACAATATAAGAAATAAGAAACAGAGAAGAGAGAAAGAATGCAAAAAGGTTTATCCTTTTATGTACTCGTATGTTTCCTTTTTTTATAAAATAAAATGAAATTAACAGCAATATGGTACAAGTACCATTAATAATTGCATTTAACTTCGGAAAAAAATAAATATAAGACGGTGTTTCTATTGTTACAGGAATAATCTTTCTGTTCAAAATCACTACAACAAGAAACACAAATATTGAAACGGCAGTAATAAGCCTGAAAATAACTTTATCATTCATAACTATTAGGGCATCTTTCTTAGCTCTTCGGTTATCAGCACTTTAATCTGGTCATTTAAAGATTTCATATCCTCAGGTTGCAAACTATTATAATAACCTCTGATTCTATGCTGTTTGTCTAAGAGAATAATTTTTTCAGATAATATGTATTTATCGCCTTCTTTAAATGCATTTACAAAAAAACCTCGTGATGATAGTGGATAAACAGTAGTCGTATCTGTTGACACAAAGTCCCACTTTCCTGGTTTTGCTTTAAACTGATTCGCAAAGCTTCTTAATATTTTTCCCTGGTCATACTCCGGATCAATGGAAATAGATAACAAGCGGATCATTTTATTTCCAATATACCGATTGTGTAACCAATCGAGTTGTTTATTCATTTCTTCACCCAATTTTTCTGATTTTGTGTAGAAGAAACTTGCTATTATTATATGGTTTGTTACCGTTCCAAAATCAAAGGGATCTCCATTCTGATTTATTCCTTTAAAGGCTGGAACTTTGTGATAAAGTGTATCGGGTATCTTCTCTCCGCGTTTTGTAGTAAACGTTTCCAACACCGTTTTTGGTCCATAAAATGGAAGCGGTTTATACCTGTTTTTACCTTTGTCCTGTAGTAAATAATATAAAAATCCTGGTACCGCTAATATGGCTACCAGGATTAATATCTTCTTTAAAGGAAATTGCTTCCTCATATCATCCAAAGTGTCTGGTTATATGCTGATACCCACCTTCAACTAACAAAAGTATAATAAAGTAGATAATGAAAATGAAAGATACTGCTATAGAAACTATCAGACCATATTTTTCAAATTTCAAGTGCATAAAATACGCTATAATGTAGTATGCTTTTAATAGCGTTAAGAATATATAAATAAAGTTCTTTATACTGTGTCTTAACATTGTTTCTGGTATAG
This sequence comes from Pseudopedobacter sp., assembly GCF_040392825.1. NCBI lineage: Bacteria > Pseudomonadati > Bacteroidota > Sphingobacteriia > Sphingobacteriales > Sphingobacteriaceae > Pseudopedobacter > Pseudopedobacter sp. The sequence continues at coordinate 21,549 of NZ_JBEBVH010000001.1, read as the reverse complement.
CTAAAGCTATAATGAACTCAATAACCGTTAATACCAGCAAGATAAAGAATACTTGCCAAATCTTTCCTTTACTCATTGATGCATGCTCATGCCCTTCTGCATGCTCTATATTTGAATTTTGAGACATATTCTATAATGCTATAAGATTAAACCAAATAAAAGAATGTAAATACGAATACCCAAACAAGGTCTACAAAGTGCCAGTATAAACCCACTTTTTCCACCATTAAATAAGAACCTCTTTTCTCGAAAGTTCCATTCATAGCCATTATGAGGATAATGACGTTTAAAATAAGTCCGGTTGTAACGTGGAAACCATGAAAACCTGTGATAGTAAAGAAAAGGTTCGCAAACTGTAAGGTACTTACATAATCTGAGCCTAAAGTAGTCATCACTTCTGCGCTCGGAACACTTCCCCACCAAAAACCTGTGTGATGTAAATGGCTCCACTCCAGGGCCTGACAGCCTAAGAACATCATACCACCAATAATAGTGGCAATCATCCATCCAACAACTTCTTTCTTTGAGTTCCTATGCCCTGCTTCTACAGCTAGAACCATAGTTACAGAACTCATAATCAGTATAAAGGTCATGATACCCACAAATACCAATGGGGCACCACTATCCATAATTCCCGGAATAGACTGGAAAACGATATCTGGATCAGGCCAGGTCAAATTACTGAATCTTTGCGCTCCATAATAAACCAGGAATGCTGAGAATGTAAAGGCATCAGAAACCAGGAAAAACCACATCATTATTTTTCCGTATTCTACGGAAAAAGGCGACTTACCCCCACTCCATGGAGTACTTTTAACTTCGTCTAATTTTGCTACTGTAGTATTCATTAAAATTGTTGGTTGTAAATTCTTTAATTAAAAATTTTACTGATTCAAAAGTAAGAAAAGGTACAAATATATCCATAAGATATCTACAAAATGCCAGAAAATAGAAGTGATTTGCATCCTAAAACTATTAATGACATTTGGTAATTTACCATAACTGCTTACAAGCGCAGTTATGATTATTATTAATCCTGCTAATATATGCAATATATGTAGGAATGTAAATGCGTAAACAAAACTAATGCTTGCATTAGAGTTTATAAAATACGCTCCTAATCCTGTCCAAATTTTCCATCCGTAAATCTGCATAGCGATAAAGGCAATACCCAGAAAGAAGGTAAGCCAAAGCCCTATCCTTTGGTTTGCAAAATTCAGACGCTTTGTTTGCTGAGAGGCCCAATACAATGTAAGACTGCTTAAAATAATTACAATCGTACTATAGCCAAAAATTTTCGGGAGCTGAACATTCAATACTCTGCCAGATCCGGTATACACTATAAAACCACTGGTTAAACCAGCAAAAAATATGGTTGATGAGATTAAAAACAGCCACATGATAAATTTTTTGGGCTGAAGGTTATATCTATCTATTTCATTATTCGCGTTTTGCATAATCATATTAGTTCAAATTAAACAATAATACCAATTGCACTACAGGCAGATATATGAAACTTGCAAACATTAATTTCCTTGCAGAATCTATGTCTAATTTCATAAATAATTTTATTGCTAACCAGGCAAACCAGATTCCTATAACAAGTGACACTACCGCAATAATATTGCCACCAAATCCGTATATAGTTGGTAATAAGCTCACAGGAATTAGCAATAATGTACTGGCTAAAGTAAAACCTGCACTTATCTTATCTCGCTTTGTAGTGGGTAACAAACGGAAACCTGCCTTCTTATAGTCATCGTCTAACACCCAAGCAATTGCCCAAAAGTGCGGAAACTGCCATACAAATTGAATAGCAAACAGTATAATAGCTATTTGATAGTCCATTACTTCGAACTCCGTTGTATGTCCTAAAGCTGCCAAATATCCAATAAGTGGTGGTAATGCTCCGGGAATAGCTCCGACAAAAACAGCTATAGGAGATTTTCTTTTTAAAGGGGTATAAGCAAAAGCATAAAGCAAAATACTGAAAACTGATATGAATCCCGTTTCAAGATTAAGTATCAATAATAATCTTGTACCTATAATTCCCATCACCAAACCTAACACCAAGCCTTGTCCGGTTGTCATGCGCCCCGCTGGCATTGGACGGTCTTTGGTTCGGGTCATTAGTTTATCTAAATCCTTTTCAATAATTTCATTAAAACAGTTAGCAGCTCCGGTTACTAAAAACCCACCAACAATCAGTATTAACCAGTTTTTCCAGTTAATATGATCAATATTGGCTCTTTCAATCTGTATCTTCTGACCAATCAGAAATGTAACAGAAGCAGAGAAAACAACCAACAATGTCAGTCTTAACTTTACTAAATTTTTAAAATCTTTAATGAATGTTTTCAATTCTCCCCCATCTTTACAGATGCTTTTCTAAGCATCAACAACAAATAAAACTGTGCACCAAACATTAATGTAGCCAATACCATGTGCAGTGCCTGAGCAGCTGGTGGCATAGCAAAGAAATTTAAAATAACTCCTAATAAGTATTGTAAGGCGACTAATAACAATCCATATATCGCAAATCTTAATTGTGTCTGACCTACCTTATACTTCTTAACCAATAAAAAGATAAGCACACTTGAAGCAACAACAGACAATGCAAGTAATTTATGATTCAGATAAATTTCTCCTGTATGTTGTAACCATTCGCCTCTTGCCATAGAAGGGTTAAACTGAATGATCGCATCTATCGTTTCTCTTAATTCTGTACCAATAATAATTTGAGCGAAGCATAATAGCAGAGAAGCCCAAACAACTATCTTTAACAAATTAGATGACTGTAAAGCCAGAACACTGGTATCACATAACGATCTTGCATAGTGGTACGTGTATATTGCCAGTGCTAAAATAAGTACGGCAACTATCATATGCACCGTAATGGTCCATGCCAGTAAATTGGTAGAGACTACAATGGATCCTAACCATGCCTGAAACCCTAATAAGATTAAGTTAATAAAGCTTATTACAAAAATTCTAGTATGCGCTTTTAAATAAGCAAACGATCCAATAAATGTCAGCAAAACGAATATACCAGTTATGGCGCCAACCAATCTATTGGCATATTCGGTATAAGTCTTGGTTACATTAAACTCTTCGGGGATCTTTATGGATTCATCATGACGAACTTTATAGGCCAGATCATGATATCCCATCTTATCCAGCATATTTGCAAATTTGTTATTCTTAGCCAAGCGTTGCTCGACATATCTTTGCTGATAATCTTCCGGAAGATGAGAAACGTCTGTAGGAGGAATATAATGATCAAAACATTTCGGCCAATCCGGACACCCCATTCCAGCTCCGCTACTTCTAACAATCCCACCTGCCAAAATCACTAAAAAAAGGAAAACAATAGTATAAAAATTATACTTAATAAACCTTTTTTCTCTTTTCTGATCCATTACTTTATATAATGATGGGGTATCTTGTAAGTATACTTACCCGGATACCCCATTATTTTATTATTGAATTTCTGAAGTTATTATTTTACTTCTTCGTTTTGTTCAACAGTATTTAGGGCATTCCATTGCTCCTGTATTTTCTCTGCCTCTTCATTACCTTCGAAATCGTGAGGCAAATTAGAACTCATTGTTTGAGAATGAGGCACAGTTTGAAGAATGAAATCTTCGTGATGCCCCGGTTTGCTATAATCATAAGGCCAACGATACACTGTAGGTATTTCTCCTGGCCAGTTTCCGTGAATACGTTCTACCGGAGTAGTCCATTCTAAAGTATTAGACTGCCAAGGATTCTGTTCTGCCTTTTTACCGTAGAATATAGAATGGAAATAATTGTACACAAATATAAACTGAGCTAAGCCTCCAACGATTGCTGCCCAGGTAACAAATACGTTAACAGACAACCATTCATGCATAAATTCAAACTCTGTGAAAGCATAGTATCTACGGGGAACACCATCTAAGCCCATAAAGTGCATTGGAAAAAACACCAAATAAGCCGCTACGAAAGTAATCCAGAAGTGTAAATATCCCAATTTTTCGTCTAACATTCTACCGTACATCTTAGGGAACCAGTGGTAAACACCGCTAATCATACCGAATATCGCAGCAGATCCCATTACCAGGTGGAAGTGGGCAACTACAAAGTAAGTATCATGTAGATTGATATCCAAAGTTGCATTTCCTAAAAAGATACCGGTTAAACCTCCGGAGATAAAGAAAGATACCAAACCGATTGCAAATAACATTGCCGGAGTAAACCTGATATTACCTCTCCAAAGTGTAGCCAAATAATTAAACGTCTTAACCGCAGAAGGAACAGCAATAATTAATGTTGTAATCATAAATACCCCTCCCAAGAAAGGATTCATACCTGTTACGAACATATGGTGTCCCCATACGATGAAAGACAATACAGTAATACCAATTAAAGAGTACACCATCGCATGGTAACCGAAAATAGGTTTACGTGAGTTAGTAGAGATAATCTCAGAAGAGATACCCAAAGCGGGCATAATTACAATATATACCTCCGGGTGACCTAAGAACCAGAATAAATGCTGGAATAAAATAGGGCTACCACCTTCATTTGGTAAAGCTTGTCCTCCTATATATATATCTGACAAATAGAAAGAAGTACCAAAGCTTCTATCAAAAATCAAAAGTACTACCGCTGCTACTAATACAGGGAATGATAACAAACCTACTATAGCAGTTAGGAAGAACGACCAAATAGTTAAAGGCATTTTCCATAAGTCCATTCCTCTTGTACGCATATTAAGTACAGTAGAAATATAGTTAATACCTCCCATTAAACTTGATATAATGAAAAGTACCATAGACACTAACCATAGCGTCATACCCAAGCCAGAACCCGGCATAGCCTTAGGTACTGCAGATAATGGAGGATAAATTGTCCATCCAGCACCCGCTGGCCCAGATTCGATAAAGAAAGTACCTACCATTACAACACTAGCAGCAAAGAACAACCAGTATGAAAGCATGTTCATGAATGGGGAAGCCATATCACGAGCGCCTAATTGTAATGGAATTAATAAGTTAGAGAAAGTCCCACTTAAACCCGCAGTTAATACGAAGAATACCATGATGGTACCGTGGATAGTTACTAACGATAAGAAGAAGTTAGGATCTAATCTGCCATCTGGAGCAAATTTCCCTAACAACACTTCTAATAAAGGAAATGATGAATCAGGATACGCTAACTGAATCCTGAACATTAATGATAAAAGCATCGCAATTAAGCCCATGATAATACCTGTAATAAGGTACTGCTTCGCGATCATTTTATGATCCTGGCTGAAGATATACTTCGTCCAGAATGTCTCGTGATGATGACCATGAGAATGGTCATCATGGTGATGTGTATCTGTATGAATTGCAGCTGTTGCCATAATCTCTAATTTTTCTTAATTGTTTAATGCAATTTGTTTACTGACACCATTTTCTTTCTCAAGAGCTAGCTGGTATTCTTTCTTCATATCTTCGGTTACAATAGGCTTTTGCTCTGTCAACCATTTTTGATATTCCTTTTCACTAACCACCTTTACATTGAACTTCATGTTATAGTGAGAACCTCCACAAATTTTCGCACATAACAAGATGTACTCAAACTTAGCATCATTGGTTTTCTCTTTCATTTCAGCTGTAGTAATGGTAGGCGTAAACTGGAAGAAAGTAGGCATACCTGGTACCGCATTCATCTGAACTCTGAAGTGAGGTAAGTAAAAACTATGTAGAACGTCTATTGAAGAAATTGTAAATCTAACAGGCTTTCCTACCGGAAGTACAATTTCATTTACTTGTAGATCGTCGTAGTTTCTCTTATCAGACAAATCCAAACCTATAGCATTTAAACCGTTCAAGCTACCAATAAGCTTATAGTTTTTCTTACCATTTTCGCCGTCTGCACCAGCATATCTTACATTCCATTTAAACTGTTGTGCAGTAACATCGATCTTAATTGCCTTAGCAATGTCTTCCTCTGAAACATTAGTTATTCCTCTCCAAATAAAGAATCCCATTAACACCAATATAGATAGAGCAATTGCAGGAATAATAGTCCAGTACTTCTCTAACGTATCATTATGAGGATAGAAATAAGCTTTTTTCTTCTTGCTAAACTTGTATTTGAAAAGAAAGAAAAACAGAGCAATATGTGTCAATACAAATACAATTGTAGTAATAATCAAAGTTGTATTGAACATGCTATCTACAGATTTACCATGCTCAGAAGCTGCCTCTGGTAAAATTTGCGCGCCATGGACAGTATAAGACCAATATGCACCATATAATCCAACTAATAATGCTACTATAAACATTATTCCATTGAATTTATTCCATGCAATTCCCTCCTTCTTACCCTGAATTTTTTTTGTCAGTTCATACACATGAAGAACCTTCCCAATCACACCTATAAACAAGCCGATTAAAAGGAATAACAAAACATAGTAGAATACTACCTTACCCAAGCCCTCATGTTTTGTAGCAGCATCAACCGCCTGTTCTGCAGTTTGCGCCATAACTGAAGTTAATGACAGACTCATTACTCCAACTAATGACAACACTGTTCTAAAATTTAAATACTTCTTTATATTCATTTTATTTTAAGTAGTACCAGTTTCTATTAAATATGATGATGTACACTCTCTTCTAAGAATGGATGATTTTTAGGCGCCAATGCCACCTTGCTTAACGCACTCAAGGTTAAGAAAGTAAATAAACCAACAAATCCAAAGAAAATACCTATTTCGATTAGTCCGAAACCTCTATGAGCCTCTACTGTACCCGGCATAATCATCATATAGTAATCTAACCAGTGACCACAGATAATTAAGATTGCTACAAAAAGAATAACGTTCATTTTACGTTTTGAGTCTCTTGTCATTAAAATTAATAACGGAGAAACAAAGTTCATGATTAAATTCAGCCAGAACCAAGGTAAATATTCTGGTTCAAATCTTTTGTAAAAATACACGGTTTCCTCTGGCATGTTCGCGTAGTAGATCAATAAGAATTGGGCAAACCATACGTAAGTCCAGAAAATAGAGAAAGCAAACATAAATTTACCTAAATCATGGATATGATTTTCATTTATCCAGCTTAAATATCCGCTTTTCTTTAATAAGATTACTACAATAGCAATAGCAGATAAACCTGTCACCCACATTGCTGCAAAGTTATACCAACCAAACATGGTGGAGAACCAATGTGCCTCTAATGACATAATAGTATCAAAAGACCATATTGGTGTAGTGAAACCAAAGATTACCAAAAATATTGCTGAGTTCTTAATGCTTCGTTTATAGCTACTCAATCCGCCTTCCAAATCTTCATTATTAGATAATTTAGGTAATAGGTATCCGAAAAAGCTATAAACAGCCAGGAAGATAACTAATCTGGTAAGGAAAAAAGGTGTGTTTAAGTAACCTGCTTTTCCTGCAATAAGCGGGTCGTAGTTTTTGTGTCCCACTTCTGTAAGGCCCTCACCGTTCCAGTGATGATATAAATTATGTGTACCTAAACCTGCTGCTGCAATTATTATTAAAATAATACTGGCGATAGGCAACACTTTTGAAAATGCCTGAGGTATACGAATCAAACCTGCAGACCATCCTGCTTGTGCTACATATTGCACTGCTAAGAAGAAAGTTCCGGCAGCACACACACAAGTGAAATAATAGCCCATTAATAACAGATTGGCAAAAGTCCTTTCTGCGTGGTGGTTTGAACCATTCTCAGTTAAAAAACCGTAGGCGATAGCAACAATACCGATCAAAATCGCTACTAAACTATACGTTTTAGCTTTTCCTGAGAATTCGAATTGTTCCGAAAAATTATGCGTATGATTATGAGTTCCCATTTTATTTTTTGATCAATTATTGTTGTCCGTTTTGTAATTGATTAACATACATTACTACTTTCCATCTCTCTTCAGGAGAAAGCTGAGAAGCGTAAGATCCCATTAGGTTTAATCCATACTCTATGGTATGGTAAATCTGACCTGGAGTTAAATCCTTCATTAATCCTCCCCTTGAAGAATTTCCCGTAGCGTATGAAGGGGGCGCCGGATACTTACCTAGCTCAACGATATGACCGTTGCCAGTACCATTTGCTCCGTGGCAAGGGCCACACATAGCAATGTATAATTGTTTACCTTCTGCTAAATTCTTCTCATTTACTTCCAAAGGATTAAGTGCTGCCTTAGAAGCGTCGTAACCTTCTCTTGTATTAGGATATTCAAATTTCGTATATCCAATAGGCACAGTTCCCGCCGGTGGAATTTGCGCTGTCTTTCCATCAGCAAAATTCGGGTTTTTCTGATCCGGATTGTATGCAATTGGTTCATACATGTTCGGAGCAAATTCTAATCCAGTACTTCTCTTATCTCTACAAGAGCTTAATATAGCTACAGCACCTAAAGCTACTAATGCGAAACTTACTATACTGGTCTTATTCATAGCTAACATATTTTCTATCGTTGTACTTAACTTCTACTGCGCCAGTTTCTCTAAACAAAGAATCGATTTTCTCGTGGTCTGTGTTCTCTGCTGCATCAACTGCTAACACAAAATGATCATCAGTAGCTCTAAAATCCATTACTCTTGGTGCTCTTCCCGGAAAAAGGTGTGTTCTATAAAAGAAAGTAAATCCCATTCCGTAAGAAGCAAATAAAACCGTAAGCTCAAACATAATCGGAATAAAATCCGGGAATGCGAATGCCGGCTTACCTCCTATATTCATCGGCCAATCGTAAACCAGAGTATAGTACATTAAACTAAAAGCACAAGCAGTTCCAGTTATACCAAATAAAAATGCAACGATTGGTAAACGGCTTCTCTTAACGCCCAGCTTGTCTTCTATACCGTGTATTGGCATAGGAGTAAAAGCGTCGTAAATCTTGATGTTATTTTTTTGTAAAGCATCGATCCCTGCCATCATATCGTCAGGATCTGCATAAGATGCTAAAATATATTTAGTGTTGCTCATTGTTATTATTTTGCGTAATCAGCTTGGTTAACACTATCAAATTTGGTTAAAGACTCTTTATAGTATTCAACCTCCTCTGGTTTAAGAACTCCTTTTTCAATCAATGCTTTCTTACTTTGTTCTGAAGATGATTTCACCAGTAATTTAACCTCTGCCATAGCTACAGAAGGCAACACTCTAATGAATAATAAGAACAATGTAAAGAATACTCCGATTGAACCAATAAATAGACCGATATCAACCCAAGTTGGATAAAACATTGCCCAGCTTGACGGGATATAATCTCTATGTAATGAAGTTACGATAATTACAAAACGCTCGAACCACATACCAATGTTTACAACGATTGACAACACCCATGATACTGCTATATTCGTTCTGATTTTAGAGAACCAGAATAATTGCGGCGTAATCACGTTACAAGTCATCATACACCAGTAAGCCCATGCATAAGGACCAGAAATACGGTTCAGGAATGCATACTGCTCGTACTCTACACCAGAATACCATGCAATAAACAGCTCTGTCAAGTACGCAACACCCACAATAGAACCTGTTAACACGATAATCTTGTTCATAGATTCAATATGGAACATGGTAATGTAGTTCTCCAGACCTAATACTTTTCTGGTAATTAGCAACAACGTCTGTACCATTGCAAATCCGGAGAAAATCGCTCCCGCAACGAAGTACGGAGGGAAAATTGTGGTATGCCAACCAGGAATTACCGAGGTAGCAAAGTCAAAGGATACAATTGTGTGTACCGAAAGTACAAGAGGTGTAGAAAGACCTGACAAGATCAAACAAACAGCCTCAAAGCGTTGCCAGGTTTTTACCGACCCAGTCCATCCGAAAGAAAGGATAGAATAGATTCTTCTTTTTAAACCTGTTGCTCTATCTCTGATAGTTGCAATATCTGGTAATAAACCAATGTACCAGAATAATAATGATACAGAGAAATATGTAGAGATCGCAAATACGTCCCAAATTAGTGGTGAGTTAAAGTTAACCCATAATGAACCAAATTGATTCGGAAGCGGGAATACGAAATGAGCTAACCATGGACGTCCCATGTGTGCAATAATGTAAGTTGCAGCACAGATAACGGCAAAGATTGTCATTGCCTCTGCAGAACGGTTAATTGAATTCCTCCAGTTCTGGCGAAAAAGTAACAATACCGCAGAGATTAATGTACCGGCGTGACCGATACCTACCCACCATACGAAACCGGTGATATCCCAAGCCCAACCTACTGTCTTGTTTAATCCCCATGCTCCTATACCATACCAGAATGTATAACTAATGCTGACAACCCAAAGCAAAGCTCCTGCTACAGCTACAGTGAATCCTATCCACCAAGCTTTGTTTGGTTTATTTTCTACTGGTAAAAGAACCTCGTCAGAAATTCTTCTGTACGTAATGTCTTTACCGGTTATTAACGGTTCTCTTAATATCGATTCGTGATGAGATGCCATATTTTCTTTTTAATAAAATCCTAAAATTAAGCCTCTTGTAACCCTGTGTTAGTAATCTTTGTCATATAACCAACACCTGCCTGAACATTGATCTCTTCTAAAACGTAGTATACTCTTTCGTTTTTAAGCGCTTTCGATACTTCAGAATTAGGGTCATTTGCATCACCGAAGATGATTGCATTTGAAGCACAAGTTTGCTGACAAGCCATTTTGATATCACCATCTTTAAGTTCTCTTCTCTCGATCTTAGCTTGCAATTTACCCGCCTGGATACGTTGGATACACATTGAACATTTTTCCATAACACCACGGAAACGTGTAGTTACATCCGGATTCAATACCAATTGTGTAAACTCGTTATTTAAATAGTTATCGAAACGAGAATCGTTCCAGTAGTTAAACCAGTTGAAACGACGAACTTTGAAAGGACAGTTGTTAGCACAATATCTTGTACCTACACAACGGTTATATGCCATGTGGTTCAAACCATCAGAAGAGTGTACCGTTGCCAGTACCGGACAAACAGTTTCACAAGGAGCATGGTCACAATGCTGACACATCATTGGTTGATTAACCACTGAAATGTCTTCCATTCTTCCTTCAATCTTTTGGATCTCTTTTTCTTCTGTGATTGATTTTCCCTCTTCGTTGAAAGTGTAATAACGATCGATACGTAACCAGTGCATTTCGCGACGACGACGAACTTCGTCTCTACCCACAACAGGAACGTTATTTTCGATATTACAAGCAACTATACATGCACCACAACCAGTACAAGCATTCAAATCGATTGCCATTACCCAATTGTGTCCAGGGGTCTCATATTTTTTCCATAAATCGTAAGTCTTATGGTGATTATGAGGGTTACCACTTGAAGGGTCTTTTTTGTAGTCTGAGAATGAAGCTTCTCTAATTACATTTCTTCCTTCATAAGAATGGTGAGTTTGTGTCTGAGCTAACTCATAGTAACCAGAAACCTGCTCAATAGTTACAGTAGAAACGCCCATAAACGGATATGCATTTTTACCCAGGCCGTCACCTACTTTTCCCGATTTTTCTCTTCCGTAACCTAAAGCTATTGCTACAGTCTCGTGAGCTTGACCTGGCTGAAGTAAAAGAGGTAATTCAACAGAATAATCTCCACCTGTTACTTTAACAAGACTATTTTCTTTTAATCCTAATTTCTCTGCATACTTAGGATTAACAGCTGCATAGTTATCCCAGGTTACTTTAGATATTGGATCTGGTGTTTCTTGCAAAACAGGGTTATTAGCCTGCTCGCCTGTTCCTATTACACTGGTATACAAGCAAAGTTCTATAGCATCTGTTGTTTTGTACTTAGATGCTAATGTAGCCGCTGCTGCTGCTACATTCCCAACAAAGCTATAAGCTGCTGCTGGTTTGGCTGCCTGTAATATATGACCGGTTTGTAAAACATCCTGCCATGTTTTTCCAGAACCTGGAAGAATTGCAGTTTCCCAATTATTCTTTACAAATGTATAATACTCCGGAGTTGCATTCTCTGCCCAGTTTAATAAGCTTTCTTCTGCTTGCCTTGTATTATAAATTGGATTGATCGTCGGTTGAACGATTGTATAATAACCAGATAACGCGTTAGCATCACCCCAAGATTCTAAAAAGTTATGATTTGCAGCAACTACGTTAGATAATGATGCTGTTTCATCTTCTCTGTCAGCAAAAGAAACTCTTAACGCTACTTTCTGGATTGCTTCTTTGAACGACTTATTATCTGCATAAGTATATACAGGATTAGTATTCAGGAAGAAAACAGCTCCAACAGACCCGCCTTTTGCTTCGTTAATTAACGTTACAATATCAGTATCATTTCCTGCATATTGATTACTTGGGTTATCCAGGTCTATAGTAGAACCGTAACTTCCAAGCGCACTGTTAATGGCATTAACTACTGTCTGGATTTGAGGGTCATTTGAGCCTGAAATCACTAAAGCTGCTCCTTTAGCTGCCGACAATTCTTTAGCTGCTAATTTGATAGCTGCAGTTGCCGCCGGATTAGAAGAAAGATTGGCTCCTGAAACTGACGTTCCCGTTAACTCCGCATACAATGCAAGTACTGCCGCTGCTTCCTGAGAAGGTTTAATTACAATTCTTGAATCTGCAGATGCCCCAGCTTGAGTAAGAATTGACTCGAACTGAATGTGTCTGGACATTTTCTTCGCCGCTAAGGATTTATAGTTTCTGTTTTTATAGTATTGAACAGCATACTGAGAAGGAGAAATCCATGACCCCAGGAAATCGGCGCCAAAGCTTACCACAACCTGAGCTTTATCAAAATTATATTGAGGGATTACTGCTTTACCAAAGCTATCAGCATTTGCCTTAATGATTCCACCGTAAGAAACGGCATCATAAGTAATCTGCTTGGTGTTTGGATATTTAGCAGTAAATTCTGCAATTACTTTTTTAGTTGAAGGACTGTTTATTGTAGCGCTAAGAATAACGATAGATTTACCAGCAGCCTGCACCTTAGCCAGTTCTGCCTTTACAAATTTATCTACATCTTCCCAGGATGATTCTTTACCGTTTAATAAAGGTCCGTGTAGTTTAGAGTTATCATAAAGATCTAAAACAGAAGCCTGACCTTGTGCATCTAAACCTCCTGCGTTTATAGGACACGCTGGGTTTCCTTCCAATTTAATCGGTCTGCCTTCGCGTGTTTTAACAATAACACCTGTTCCCTTAAAGCTTGATGCATAATAGTTAGGAACACCTGGTGTTACGTCTTCTGGTTTTATCAGATATGGAATAGATTTTCTAACCGGAGCGGTATTACATGCAGCTAAAGTTACTGCACCTAAACCAAATCCCATAGTCTTTAAAAAATCACGACGTGGAGTAGAAGTCTTCAATCCAGAACCTTCTAATACTTCTTCAATAGGAAGCGGTTCAGCAAATTCGCCTTTGTTCTTCTCAACGAATTCAGGAGTTTGATTCAGCTCCTCTAAACCTTTCCAATATTTCTTTGTGCTTTCCATTTAAGCTATATAAGACTTACAGTTTATTCTAATTATTTAACCAATTAATTAATAGTGACATTTACCACATTCTAATCCACCAAGGACAGCTGCTGTAACTTTTTCACCTTTCTTAATTTGTTCGTGTGCCGCAATTACTTTGTCGTAATATGAGTTATGCTCATGATTTACTTCAGTTTCTCTGTGACAGTTCACACACCATTTCATAGTCAATGGAGAGTATTGATATACTTCTTCCATAGTCTCTATTGGACCGTGACATTTCTGACATTCAATACCTGCAACGTTCACGTGTTGTGAGTGGTTGAAATATGCTAAGTCTGGCAGGTTGTGAATTCTAACCCATTCAATAGGTCTTGGATTATCTCCGTATTGTTGAGTTTCGGGATTATAATCTAATGCCGTATAAATTTTCTGGATTTCCGGAGAAATTTCGCCACCATAGTTATCTGTCGCCTGAACATATTTATGACAGTTCATACAAACATTTAACGAAGGGATAGTTGCATTTTTAGACTTCCATGCACCAGAGTGACAATACTGACATTCAATTTGATTTGTTCCTGCGTGTAACTGGTGAGAGAATTTAATTGGTTGCACCGGCTGGTATCCTTGCTGAACACCGGTATTCCACATCACAGAAGTACTGTATGCACCGATAATTATCAAAAGACCAATTACAGTGAAGAATACTGCTTTTTTATTCTTCAGGAATTTCTTAACACCAGCATACTGATCTTTTTCCTCTTTAGCTTCTTCATCTTCTTCAACAATTAAGGCATCACCTTTATTTAAAAGCAAACGCTCTAAAGTTGAAATCACCCGGTTTAAAACCAGGATAATAACTAAAGCAATAACGACTACCGCAATTAAACCAGCGATCATAAAACCGCTTACACCTTTGTCTTCGGCAGCTGCTGTTGCTGCGCCTCCGGCTGGTTGTTCTGCCTTTTTAGTTTCCTCAGCTTTAACATAAGCTAAAATATTGTCGATATCAGCATCAGACAATTGAGGAAACGGAGTCATAGGAGCCTGGTTGTACTCATTAAAAATTTTCACTGCAGCAGCATCGCCAGAAGCAACCATTGCAGGAGCATTTTTAATCCATTTGTGTAACCATTCTCTGTCGTGACGTTGATCGATACCTGCTAATGCAGGTCCCATCACTCTTTTGTCTACCGCGTGACAGGCAGTACAGTTTGCTTTAAATAAAGCTTCACCTGCAGCTGCATCACCAACAACTGCCCCGCCTGCAGCAGCAGGCTCTTCAGCAGCTTCCTGAGCAACAGATACAACTGACGCTCCAATAATGATAGCCGAGACTATCAGAAGGGATCTTACTAATTTCTTAAAATCAGATGAGAAGTTTCTCATATTGAGCTTGTTATACTAAATTTTTTAATGTTTTCTGATTGAAAATGCGTAACCTACCTCATTTTCGCACCACAAAAGTAAAATTAATTACGTTCTGCCTGACAATTTGATGACTGTTTTTACTAATTTAAAACCATTCTAAACTAGTAAAAAAAATAAGGTTCAAATGACATAGAGCACTTTTTTTAGTGATATGCCATTATTTTTCGCCTTTTACTTATTTGTTTTTAAAAGTTTTTTTCTTTATTGTCTTAATATCCACGCAAAAATTAGAGGAGCAACGATTGTAGCATCGGACTCAACAATAAATTTAGGCGTATTTATATCCAATTTCCCCCAGGTAATCTTCTCATTTGGAACCGCTCCTGAATAGGATCCATAAGATGTTGTAGAATCGGAAATTTGACAGAAATAACTCCAGAAAGGAATATTTTCCATTTCCAAATCCTGATAAAGCATAGGCACCACGCATATTGGGAAATCTCCGGCAATACCGCCTCCTATCTGGAAGAAGCCAATACCTTTTCCTTCGGAATTTTTTGTATACCAATCTGCTAACCAGGCCATATATTCTATACCGCTTTTCATAGTAGAGGCTTTTAATTGGCCTTTTATTACATATGAAGCGAAGATATTACCCATTGTAGAGTCTTCCCATCCGGGTACCACAATTGGAATATTTTTTTCTGCGGCTGCCAACATCCAGGAGTTTTTAGGGTCAATTTCATAGTATTGTTCCAACACGCCGCTTAACAACATTTTGTACATATACTCGTGTGGAAAATAGCGTTCTCCTGCATTGTCCGCATTTTTCCAGATAGCATGAATATGTTTTTGCAATCTTCTGAAAGCCTCTTCTTCCGGGATACAGGTATCTGTAACCCTGTTGTAATGATTTTCTAATAAATCCCACTCATCCTGCGGACTAAGATCTCTATAATGCGGAACTCTCTTGTAATGTGAATGTGCAACAAGGTTCATAATATCTTCTTCAAGATTTGCTCCTGTACAAGATATAATTGAAACTTTATCCTGACGAATCATTTCGGCAAGCGAAATACCTAATTCAGCAGTACTCATAGCACCTGCCAGGGTAATCATCATTTTGCCACCTTCATCCAAATGTTTTTCATATCCTTTAGCGGCATCCATCAATGCTGCAGCATTAAAGTGCAGATAATTTCTCTCTATAAACTGTGATATAGGTCCTCTTTGTACACTCATGTCATTAATTTTTTGGACAAAAGTAAGACTTTTTATCTTTTAACCACTATGAACTCATACCCCATCCCTCATTTTAAGATGGAATGCCTGATTTTGCCAATATTTTCCTGGTTTTTCCAGAAATCCACTATCTTTCTTCGAGGCTTCTTCGGGACTTCTTCGAGAAAACAGGGGTAATTCCCGAAGGAAACCCGAAGAAAGGTCGAATAATTATTAGTTGCTTACTTTGAGTTTTTATGTAAGTGGGTCTAAGATGGGAGTATACTGGGAGTATAGTGCTGGTATAGTGCGAGTAGCAATGTACTAACTGTCTTTAGGAATCGACAAAAAATTTGGTCTTATCGTCGATTGTCTACTCCTTGTTATTAATAATTTGTGATGTTGGTAACTGGTAAAGATGAACCCTTCGGAGTGAGATATGTGTGACATGTGCCTGAGATGCATCTAAAAAGATTAGAGAGGACCTTTCCAGATTTACAAAATAACAAAAAATCCCCTCCCCTCCGGACTCTCTCTCAAACCACCCTGACTTATCACTTATCATCTATTGTCTAAAATACTATCTTTACGACTTCGGAAAAGGATCTTGTATCGGGAACATATCAAAAAACTACTTTAAATCATCTAATGAAAAAACTACTCGCAGCCTACATTTTCTCACATATAGCAGCAATAAGTTTTGGTCAAAATAAATTATTGGAACAGTTTAACAGGGTATTTCCCAACGATACTACACGACGAAATACTTTTATGCCTTTGCCCGCAGTGGGATACAATCAGGAAGCCGGATTTATAGTTGGAGCTGCGGGACTTTATTCATTTTATATGGATAAGCATGACTATGCTACCCGTGCTTCTCAGATCAATGGCATGGCATTGGTAAGTACCAAAGGACAAACCCAGTTCTCTTTAAAATCCGATATCTGGTCTAAACGAAATAAATGGCATCACATTCATACTATACAATTTTATCATATACCGTTTAATTTTTACGGAATCGGGAATGATACGGAAGTTATCGATGAAGACAAATTAAAACAAGAAAAAATCAGGATAAATAGCGAGGTAGAATATAAATTTTTTAAGAATTACTATGCAGGTTTAGGTGTAGAATTCGAGTCTCACTCCTTCACAGACAAAGAGGCAGGTGGTATATTTGAGTCATTCCCTTCTGCCGACCAAAAGGGCGGTAAATTCCTGATGTTTAAGATCAGTCAACTTTATGATACGCGAAACTCCAATACTTATCCTACTAAAGGTTTTTTTGGCAGAATAAAATACGGTTATACACCTAATTTCTTTGGTCAGGATAATTTTTCAGGTAATTTCTTCTCAGCAGATATACGACAATTCGTATCCCTGCATAAAAAAGTTGTATTTGCGAGCAAACTGTTTTATGAAGGTTTAGACAGTGACAGACATATTCCTTTTTATGTTCTGCGCCAGTTGGGTAATGATGAAGTTATGCGGGGTTATTATCAGGGAAGATACCGCGATGAACAGTATATATCCCTACAATCGGAAATACGTTACAGATTTAGCAACCGATTTGGTATAGTGGCCTTTGGTGGTTTTGGAAATGTGGATAATAAATTCAATAACCTTTTTTCTGACCTAAAACCTAACTATGGATTGGGTGGACGTTTTTTCTTCGATCTGGATAAAAGCCTGGCTGTCAGATTTGATTACGGTTTTGGCGAGAAACCTACAGGAGAGAAAAGAATATCCGGTTTTTACATAAGTCTTAGTGAGGCTTTTTGATGGTGTTATAGTAGCTAGTGTTTAGTATTAAGATGGCGCTCGTGAACTACAAACTATTACTGATAGTCAAAAAATATCTCACATGATCAGGTATATTAAGAGTTAGCGGTCAGGTAGCGAACGACATTAAAACAAAAGACGGAAACAAACAACAATGACAAACTAAATAAAATGAAACCTTTAATAGTTTTGCTTTCAGTATTTACAGTTACACTTTTGACTACTAAGTTTGTTTTCAGAAACGTTGAATTTGCGTTGTCAGGACGAATTGCAATGTCAGCAATGCTTTTGTTTACGGCTATTGCACATTTTGTATTTACGAAAGGAATGTCAATGATGTTGCCCGATTTTATTCCATACAAAACAGAAGTAGTTTATTTGACAGGCATTATTGAGATCGCTGCGGCGATCGGACTTTTTATTCCTAATTTCCGAATTATGACAGCGTGGTTACTAATTGCATTTTTCATACTAATACTCCCTGCAAACATTTATGCAGCCATAGAACAGATTGACTATCAAAAAGGGACATTTGACGGAAATGGACTTTCTTATTTATGGTTTAGAGTTCCATTACAATTTCTTTTTATCGTTTGGACATATCTTTCAGCTATTAAAAACGAGAAACAAACAGAATGACAGCTAAATAGACAAACTGGTAATACCCGAATCACAAACCAGGGTTTACATCAGCCAGTCTGACTTTCAAGCGTTAAAGTTCTTGCGGACTTTTCCACCCGAACGCCAAGCGCCAAACCGTTAAACAGAATAATTCTATTAAAACTTCACCTTAAAATGTTCCTTAGCCTGACCTTTTCTAAAGAAAACCAATCCGATCCAGAACAAATCAACTGTGCAAGTTACATCCGGGTGATTTTTGATTTCTTCCCACGCTTCCTTCATTCCTTTGCTCCAATAAATATCATCAAAAATCAGCAGGGAGTTTTCATGTACTTTTGGCAGGCTCCAATTAAAATAATTTAAGGTGGCTTCTTTTCTATGATTACCGTCAATAAATACAAAATCTAATTTTGGATACTGCGCTATGATTTTGGGAAAATTATCATCAAAGTTTCCTACTTCCATATGGATATTATTAAGCTCCAACTCGTTAAAATTTTCCTGGGCAATCTTAGCTGTTTCGGGGCACCCTTCCATTGTTATTACACTTGCGTCTGGCGCCGCTTTGGATAAATAAGCCGTAGTTATTCCTAGACAGGTCCCCAACTCTATCATATTAGAAGGGCGCATTATTTTGGCCAAACGATAAATCAATTGCGCCAGCTTGCGAGGCTTTAAAGCATTTTCTGCAATTTGTGAAACCGCTTTTTGCTTATTATTGTTCATATGCGAACCTGCACCCAAATCGGTTATGGTAATAATTCTATCATCTAATATTAACTTTTTACGTAAATCTTCGATATTTTTGTATTCATCTTTAGATCGTAAATCGTAGATGACTTCGTCTATCAATTTATAGACAAAGGGTGAATGCACACCATGTCTGGTTTTCGAAGTGATTCTATGATATATGAAGTCTTTGATGAACTGAAATTTTACCATACGCCAAAGGTAAATAATATGACGAATATTTTTTGCTGAATGGCTTTTTGATATTTTCAAGGAAAAGTGATGAACGAAAAGGAAATTCCAGCATTAATAAGGTTGTTAGACGATCCGGATCCGGAAATCTTTCGACATATAGAAGATAAGTTACTATCTTACGGTGAAGACATTGTTTCTTATCTGGAATTGGAGTGGGAAAAATCTTTCAATCCTATTTTACAGGAACGTTTGGTTAATCTTATACATAAGATACAGTTTCAGAACGTTAAAATGGATCTGGAACTTTGGTATAATAGTGGTTCTTTTGATCTGCTCAGGGGTATTTTAATTATTAACAGATACCAGTATCCGGATCTTGAAGAACAAAAGATCATCAATCAGATAGAAGAGATTAAACGCGAAGTTTGGATGCAGATGATGTATGAGTCCAGCCCTTCGGAAAAGGTGAGACTAATCAATAATATATTCTACAATATTTATGGTTTTGGTGGTAATACGACAAACCATAAAGATCCGCAAAATTCTTATATCAGTCAGGTTTTAGAATCTAAAAAGGGAAACCAAATCAGTCTGGCCATAATCTATTCTATCATTGCCCAGAAATTGGATATTCCTATTTATGGAGTAAACCTGCCTCAGCATTTTATCTTAGCTTAAGAGAACCAAACTCAATATGATAACGATGTATTGTTTTATATAAATGTTTTTAACCGGGGATATATATTTGGCAGAAGAGATATAGATCTTTTCCTGAAACAGCTTAAGGTACAACCTGATCGCTCTTTTTATGAACCTTGTTCTAATGTGGACATCATTAAAAGAGTACTTAGAAACCTCATATCTTCCTATGAAGAATTAGGGTCAGAGGAAAAAGTAAAAGAAATCAGGCAATTACTGGAGGTTTTTGCCTGATTTAAATTATAATGCTTATTCTTCGTGTTTCTGTAGCAGAAATTTATAGATCAGCCCACCTGCAATAGCACCTAAAATAGGCGCTACCCAGAACAACCATACCTGAGCGGTAGCCTGCCCTCCTACAAAGATTGCCTGAGAAAGAGATCTTGCAGGATTTACAGATGTATTAGTAATGGGAATGGAAATTAAATGTATCAAAGTCAACGCTAAACCTATAGCTATTCCCGCAAATTTCCCGTTAGCAAATTTATCAGTTGCTCCCATAATAATAATGAGAAAAAACATGGTCAGTAAAAACTCAGCTAGAAAAGCTTGTCCCAATGAATAACTTTTACCAAAATACACCACAGCATCATAAAAATTACTTGCAAAAGCTCCCGCTCAATTACCTCCAGTCCCTCCATTAATGGTATACAGAGCCGCCGCCGCAACTATTGCGCCTATACATTGCGCCAAAATATAAGGAATCAGATCTTTCGCAGAAAATCTGCCTCCTGCCAATAAGCCAAAAGAGACCGCAGGATTAAAATGCCCTCCTGAAATATGCCCAACGGCATATGCCATGGTAAGTACGGTAAGACCAAATGCAAGGGCAACCCCGAGAAGAAGGATGCCTATTTGTCCATTTTCAGCCGGAGCTATGTGCGAAGCGAAGATTGCGCTACCACATCCTCCGAATACCAACCAAAAGGTACCGAAAAATTCAGCAAACAATTTTTTCATTTCTGTTCAATTTAATTGATTAATTAGATTTATAAACTTTAATACAAAGTTGCTGGTTAAGTGATCTAAGTAGTATAGACTTTAAGAATATTAATATTTCAGCAAAAATTACCTTATTAAAACGCCGAATGTTTATCAAAACAGCAATTATAAATAAGAAATTAAGTTCAAATTGGTTATACTACAACGGTAGTTTCTTCTAATTATAAATTGGTAACAAAATCGACAAAATAATGTTTTACTTTTTTCACCTGGTGTGAAGACGAGATAAAATCATATTATAATTGAAAGTAAAAGTATTCTAATAAGATAATGATAAGATACACCTCGCCATTACCACGGAGTTCCCCGAGATCTAATTATCCCCGCTAATTCCTGTTTAAGTTTTTAGAAACAGAAGCTCTCCTAGACAGAACAATGTTTTGTAAAAGCCGTCATTAATCTGTAAGACGCTTAAACTTCCATTTAGCTTCTGATACCTGCGGCGCATTAAAGGCCAGAAAGAGCAACATA